>JAAYJC010000242.1 GCA_012523085.1 Clostridiales bacterium | reverse complement strand
GTGCCGAAGCAATCAAAGAACTGCTTGTGGAGCTGGACCTTGATGCTATCAGCGCCGAGCTGAAAGAGGAAATTTCTGTTCTCATCGAAAAGGAACGCACCCGGGATGTAATGGGTCAAAGGCGTAGCCAGGCCATCAAGCGTTTGGAAGTTATTGAAGCCTTTCGGCTAAGCGGAAATCGTCCCGAATGGATGATTATGGATGTGCTACCCGTTATTCCACCCGATTTGCGCCCCATGGTGCAGCTGGATGGCGGCCGTTTTGCGACAAGCGACCTAAATGACCTGTACCGCCGGGTGATAAACCGCAACAATCGTTTGAAAAAGCTGCTTGAAATGGGCACACCCGAAATTATCGTGCGCAACGAGAAGCGCATGCTTCAGGAAGCTATCGACGCCCTAATCGATAATGGCCGCCGTGGCCGTCCGGTAACGGGTCCCGGCAACCGTCCCTTGAAGAGCTTAAGCGACCTCCTTCGAGGCAAACAAGGGCGTGTTCGCCAGAACCTGCTGGGTAAGCGTGTTGACTATTCAGGCCGCTCGGTTATTGTTGTTGGCCCTGAATTAAAGCTGCATCAGTGCGGCTTGCCCAAGGATATGGCGCTTGAGCTGTTTAAGCCTTTTGTCATGGAACGGCTTGTTAATACCGGTATAGTCAACAACATTAAGTCGGCCAAGCGTGCGGTTGAGCGAATGCTGCCCGAAGTGTGGGATATTTTAGAAGGTGTGATTAAGGAGCACCCGGTGCTCTTAAACCGCGCCCCCACCTTGCACCGCTTGGGCATTCAGGCTTTTGAACCTGTTCTGGTTGAGGGTAAGGCCATTAAGCTGCATCCTCTTGCTTGTACTGCCTACAACGCCGACTTTGACGGCGACCAAATGGCCGTTCACGTACCCCTGTCCGCTGAAGCGCAGGCCGAAGCCCGCTTCTTGATGCTGTGTGCCAACAATATCATGAAGCCGCAGGACGGAAAACCCGTTATTTCGCCTACCCAAGACATGGTTATCGGCTGTCACTACCTGACGATGCAGCATGGGGAAGAGCTGAAGCGGAGGTTTATCAGCGAAGGCAACTTTGCTTCTCCCGAAGAAGCCGATCGTATCTATCTTGAAAGCCTACCCTGCTACACTGACCAAAACGAAGCGCAAATGGCCTATGAAGCCAAACTTATTGGCCTGCAAACGCCTATCAGGGTGCGCCTTGAGCGTAGCTTTAATGGGGAAACGGATAGCAGGTTGATTGAAACCACCTTGGGCTTGCTCATTTTTAATGAAGCGATCCCGCAGGACTTAGGGCTTAAACCCCGTGAAAGCTTGGACGATATGTTCGTGCTTGAAGTTGACAAGGAAGTGGTAAAAAAAGACTTGTCCAACATCGTTGAAAAATGCTTTCATGTGCACGGGGCTGCTACGTGTGCCGAGGTGCTTGACGAAGTAAAACGCCTGGGCTACGAGTATTCAACCCGTGGCGCCATCACCGTGTCCTTTGCGGACATTATCATTCCCGAAGAAAAGAAACAGTGGTTGGATGAAGCCGACCAGGAAGTGCGTAAGATTCAGCAGGCCTATCGCAGGGGTTTGATGGATGATGAGCAACGCTATCAATTGGTAATTGAGGTTTGGAACAAATTAACCGACAAGCTGAAAAACCAGGTCATGTCCGTTTTACAGAAAGATAACCCCATTTACATGATGACCAACTCCGGCGCTCGTGGTTCAACCGGGCAGATTGCTCAGCTTGCCGGTATGCGGGGCCTGATGGCATCGCCCAGCGGCAAAGCGCTTGAGCTGCCCATCCGCTCCAACTTCCGTGAGGGACTGAGCGTGCTTGAATTCTTCATGTCCTCGCACGGTAGCCGCAAATCCCTTGCTGATACCGCCCTGCGTACCGCTGACTCGGGCTACCATACCCGCCGTCTGGTAGATGATTCCCAGGAAGTTATC
>JAAYJC010000096.1 GCA_012523085.1 Clostridiales bacterium | reverse complement strand
CTAAGTCAGAACGTTCCTGCGAAAACCCATTGCTTGAAGTAAGGTGCGAAAATTATAAAAGTCGCAGGCAGTTCTGCGACTTTTGCATGTTAATAAAAAGATGCTTGTACTTTGAGAATTGCACGCAAGGCCGAATAGCCCCAAAACCCTACCCCGGTACTACCCCGAAAACTTCCGGTAACCACCCCGAATGAGCACACAAACAATGAATATGAGTTGGTATACAAAAATGAAAAAACCATGATAAGTGGCTAATTATCATGGTTTTTTCACATTATTCTTTGGCACGCCCGGAGGGACTCGAACCCCCAACCCTCAGAACCGGAATCTGATGCTCTATCCGTTGAGCCACGGGCGCATAATATGGTGCCGCCGATATTTTTGCAGCAGAACGAATATAGCACAAAGCAAATGTTTTTTCAAGCAGAAGATTATCGTAACCTTAAACACCGATATATGAAATCACATCGCGTATGCTGAAAATGACATCTGAGCCGGTTTTCTTCAAGGAAACAAGGTCCTGATGCCCGTTTGCGATCAAAAGGCTTCCGCAGCCGATGGCTTTTGCCACCTCAAAATCATGTATGGTATCGCCGATTATCAGCGTTTTTGCCATGTCGATGCCCATTTGCTTAAAATAGCTTTCGGCAAGCTCCACCTTGCTTGAAGCATAATGATCGCAAAGCCCGAGGACGGCATTAAAATAGTCTGAAATGCCGAAATGATCGACCAATGATAAAAGCGATTTTATTTCCGAAGCGGAAAGGATAACCTGAGTCAGTCCCATATGTTTAAGCGCTCTTAGCGTATCCACCGCACCGTCAAACAGCTTGAAGCTGGGTAGGCAGCCGGTATATCTGTCAATGTAGATACGGGCAAGCTCCTCAAACGGTTCGGAGCTAAAATCAAATCCGAGCTTACCGTAATAACTGGATACGGGAAAGCAGAACAAACCCCGGTATTCCTCGTCCGACGCTATTGTTTTGAGCCCGCGCTCGCTCAGAATTCCATTCATTACGATGATGCATTGCCTCACATCATCGAGAAGGGTTCCGTTCCAGTCCCACAGGATATGTGTATAAGTCATCGGGGATTCCTTTCAAACGTTTTTCCCAGTATAGCACAGCAATCAAAATCGCACAAGCGTTCGATAGAATATTTTACACAAACCTGATGGAAACAAAGCGGGATTTACCGCGTTTGAGCAAAACACTGTCCGTGCAAGCCGGCATAACCGCAGGGTCTGTGACTTTCCCGCCATCCAGCGAAATGCCGCCTTCAAGGATAAGCCGCCTTGCTTCGCTGCCGGTTTTCGCAAGCCCTGCCATATAAACAAGCTTCCAGAGGGGGTACTGCCCGGACGGAAAAGCAAGCGTCTCGATGTCTTCAGGTATCCCGCCGCGAGCAACCGATTGGTACCTTTGCCTGGCATGCTCAGAGGATGCCTTGTCATGATACATTCCGGTAACGGTTTCGGCGTACAGCAAATGGGCCTTTCGGATATCCAAGCTGAGCAGCGCAGAGTATTCCGTGTCTGAAAGATTGGTTGTCAGCCGAAAATAATCGCCCAGCAGGGCATCGGGAACCCTCATGCATTTTTCAAACATAATATCGGCGGGTTCGTCGATTCCGATGTAATTGCCGAGTGATTTGCTCATCTTCTCCGTACCGTCAAGGCCGGGCAGGAGAGGAAAGGTGATGACCTCCTGCGGTTGTTGGCCGTAGTCGCGCTGCAACTCACGTCCGACCAGCAGATTGAAGGTTTGGTCGCTTCCACCGACCTCGATATCTGCGCGCAGTGCGACCGAGTCATAGCCTTGCATCAGAGGATAAAACAATTCCTGCATAACAATAGGTTGGTTATCCTGAAACCGGTCCGCGAAGTCGTCTCGCTCAAGAATACGCGCCAGCGTATATTTGCCGGCAAGCTTAAGTACGTCCGCAAAGCCCATTTTTGACAGCCACTCCGAATTATAGGCAATGACCGTTCTTTTGGGGTCAAGTATTTTCGCTGCCTGGGTAAAGTAGGTCTGTCCGTTTAAGCGCGTCTGCTCGAAGGTTAAAGGTGCCCTTGTTTTTTTTCTGCCCGAGGGATCACCGATCATTCCGGTGAAATCACCGATCACAAAGACAATCCTGTGACCTGCGTTTTGCAGAAGCTTCAGCTTTCTGAGTACAACGGAGTGCCCGAGATGCAAATCGGGCGCACTGGGATCAGCGCCGAGCTTGACGGTAAGCTGTCTGCCGGAGCACAGTTTTTCCATTAAGTCTGCTTCTGAAAAAATTGAGACCGCGTCTCTTTTAATAATCTTGAATACGTCACTGCCATTCATGTTAATCCTCCCGTTCATCTATAGAAATTAAAACGCACTGGGTAAGAATACAAAAAGG
>JAAYJC010000095.1 GCA_012523085.1 Clostridiales bacterium | reverse complement strand
TATGGAATTGTAAAGGGGGTGTAAAATGGTATGAAATATGCAGAATCATATACTGAGTTTGATGCCGCGCAGCTGGAACTGCTGAAAAATGCTGTCCCGGCCTCTTTTGCGGAAAACCTGAAAGCCGGCGGAATTGATGCTGTGCTTCCCGAGGACCGTGAACTGGAACTCAAAGTTAAATACGATGTCAATGCGGAAGGCGGATCTTTTTCCTTGAAACTCATTTGGAATAACGAAGATGCCGAAGTTGACAATGATGATGATGATGAAGATGATGAGGACTGATTTATTGATTCCAGGTATGACGTTTTCTGGGAACAGTCCGTAGCCATCATTTGACATATGTTCACATCATGCTGTTACTATTCATAATGTGAATTCATAATATGAACAAACCAGAGAGACAAACGAACATTTGGTAAATACTTCTATGTGAGGTCACTCTGAGACATTTGAAAGTGACCTCACATCGGTCATTTGGAGTGAAAAATGTGAAAGAAGCTATTAAGGAACCACTCGAGCAAATTCTAAGCAAATATGCCGTTCAGGTTCAATCTATAAAAACAGAAACCTATAAGGACAAAAAGGCGGTATGGTGGATCGACACAAATGAGGGTCTGATGGCACTAAAAAAGATTTCCAATTCGGAACAAACACTGAAGTATATTTTATCGGCCGTAAAGCATCTTTCTAAAAACGGCATTCATTTTCCGCCTATCATAAAGACAATAGACGGAGGGGATTATGCTTTACATGATAAAACCTGCTATGTGCTCAGCGAGGCTGTAAAAGGGAAAAGTCCGTCCTATGATTCCGAAAATGAGCTGCGCATGATTATTCGGGAACTGGCCGCATTTCATCGCGCCGCTTCGGGATTTTCGGTTTTGCCCGGCACGAAGCCCAAAATACACCTGGGTAGGTGGAAAGAAGACCGGTTATCGCAGCTTCAGGACATGAAAGGGTTTTATGACCGGGAAGCCGCGCAGAGCGTACACAATGAGGTCTGGACATTTCTGCTTAATGAGTTTCCCGATTTTTATAAAAAGGCATTGAACGCTGTCAACCGCCTGGACAATGGCGAATACGCGGATTGGGTAGCAAAAGCCGAGGCGCAGGGCGCGCTGTGTCATCAGGACTTTACGGCCGGCAACCTTATTCTTCACACTTCCGGCGTTCTGTATGTTCTGGACACCGACGGAATAACCATCGATATCCCGGCGCGTGACCTTAGAAAAATAGTGCTGAAGATCATGAAAAGAACCGGAAAGTGGGACATAGCGCTCACCAAAAAGATACTGGAATATTATCAGGCCGTTAATCCCCTTACCCCGTCTGAATGGCGGGTGGTCATGACAGACATTATGTACCCTCACCTTTTTATCGGTGCGTTGAATAAATACTGTTATAAAAGGGACAAAGAATGGACCGAGAGCAAATACTTCCAAAGGATAAAGGAAATGTGTGCTTTTGAAAAAACCATAAAGCCGATTCTTGATAACTTCGAATCGCTTATTCCGATGTAATCAATAAACCGTGATAGGACTGATTAGATTTGACAGATAAACCCGAAACTGAAACCGATTTGCGTAAATTGGCAGAAAAAGTGCTGCAGGGCTATCATATGACCCCTGAGGATCTGGCCGTCATACAAAGCGGCTCAATAAAAACCGTCTGGAAGTTTCGTTGTCAAAATACGTTTTACTGCTTGAAAAGACTTAAACAGCCACTTGATAAGGTGCTGTTTTCGACCAACGCTCAGATATATATCAAAGAAAACGGCGGGAATGTACCGGGTATCATACCGCATCAAAGCGGAGAACCGTATGCTATGTATAACGGTCAGCTGTTTGCGGTTTATGAGTGGCTGGAAGGAAAAAATCTGGATTTTTTATACAGGGATCATCTGGCCCCCTCCCTTCAAGGCCTCGCCGAATTCCATTTGTCGTCCAAAGGCTATGTGCCCAAAGAAGGCGCGCGTATTTCCACAAAACTCGGAAAATGGCCGGGTCAATATGCGTCAATGAAAAACAGGTTAATGGCGTGGAAAGAAGCGGCCTTCACACGCAGCGGGTCGCAGCACATAGCTTATGTAAACTGTCTGGATGCCATACTTGATCTTTCGGATCAGGCCCTTTCGCTGCTGGGTCAGTCGGCGTACAAAGCGCTTACCTCGGAGACCTCGCCCGCGTCGGTGCTTTGTCACCAGGATTACGGAAAGGGCAATGCGCTTTTGACGGATGAAGGCGTATATGTCATTGATCTTGACGGCGTCACATTCGATCTGCCGTCAAGGGATTTAAGAAAAATAATCGGAAAATTAGCCGAGACCAGCGGCCGCTGGGACAAAAAAATCATCGGGGACGTTCTGTCATCGTATTGCACCGTTCACCCACTAAGCGAAGAGGAAAAGAAGGTACTTTATTGTGACCTTTATTTCCCACACTGGTTTTTTGGACTGGTAAAAAATCAGTACGATAAACAAAAAGATATCAAAGCATCAGAAATCGAGCGGATGACAAAATTGGAATTGTCAAAAGCGTCGGTGCTCATTGAATTATTGGAAAGGTGTTCAAAATGAAGATTGCTTTTATTTGCACGGAGAAATTACCTGTCCCGCCCGTTTCGGGCGGCGCGATACAGATTTATATAGAGGGAATCCTTCCCGAAATAGCAAAGCATCATGAGATTACGGTGTTCGGCGTCGAGCATAAATCGCTGGCGGACGAAGAACGCGTTAACGGCGTTACGTATATAAGAGTCCAAGGCGACAGCAGAGAGGATTATATCAGTAATGTTGAAAATAAGCTTGACGATTCATATGATTTGATCCATGTATTTAACCGCCCGCGCTGGATTCACAGGCTCAGCGCCAGATATCCGAATGCAAAATTCAGCCTGAGCCTGCACAATGAGATGTTTCATGAAAAGAAAATATCAAAGCATATGGCATTGTCCAGCATAAATAAAGTTGAATTTATCACGACAGTCAGCAGATTTATCGCCGAAGAGCTGGTTAAGCTGTTCCCGGAAGCCGAGGAGAAAGTCCATACTGTTTATTCCGGCGTGGACTTAGATAAATACCGTCCGGTTATGTCGGAAGAGGGCAAAGCACAGAAGGAAGCCATAAAAAAAGAGCTTGGGATAGAAAATAAAAAGGTTGTTTTATTTGTCGGCAGATTGGGCGAGAAAAAAGGCGTCGACAAGCTAATTGCGGCGATGAAAAGCGTAATGAACGCCCGCAACGATGTTGCCCTTGTTATTATAGGCAGCAAATGGTACGGGAAAAATACAGCGGATGAGTATACAAGATCGGTTGCAGCCCAGGCGCTGGAGCTGAGCGGCCCCGTTTTGTTTACCGGGTACCTTTCGCCAGACATAATCCCTGCCTATTACAATGTCGGCGATGTTTTGGTCTGCCCCTCGCAATGGCGCGAGCCGCTTGCCAGAGTACACTATGAAGCAATGGCAGCAGGGCTCCCGATCATTACCACAGACAGGGGCGGCAACAAGGAAGTTGTTGAGGGATATGGCAACGGTATCGTAATCGAGGATTATTCAAATCCCGATGCATTTGCTTTACGGATTCTTTCGCTTCTGGATAATCCCGAATTGGCGCTCGCCATGGGACAAAACGGCCGCAAACTGGCGGAAGGTATGTTTAGCTGGAAAAGGGTTGCGGATGATTTGCTGGCTCTCATAAATAAAACAGAGAGAGCACCCGGTTTTACTCAGGTTTTGACTGAACAGCCTGCCTTAATAACAAGTGAAGCTCCGGAACAGGTGAAAAATGCCGAGGCGGCCACCGGTAAACCCGGTCGCACAGCACCCAATGTCAGCGACGAGGAATTTCGGTATTTTATTCGGAGAAGATACCCCACTATCCCCGATGATGTCGTTAAATTTCTGGAAAATTACAAAGAACACTTTATACAGGGAGAATTATATTGAATATCTGCGTTGTTGGAACCGGATATGTGGGGCTGATAACCGGCGTATGTTTTGCGGATCAGGGCATGAACGTTACTTGTGCCGATAAGAATCATGACACCATTAGCAAGTTAAAAAACGGCGAAACGCCGATTTATGAACCGGGGCTGGAAACGCTGATTCAAAAAAACTGTCTATCTCACAGATTGCGTTTCACATCAAGTACGGCTGATGCCGTTGAAAACGCGTCCGCGGTTTTCCTGACCGTGGGCACACCCGCTTAAAATGACGGCGCAGCCGATCTGAAGTACATCATGCAGGCCGTAGATGAGATCGCAGTCTCAATCAAAAACCATGTATTGATTATTATAAAGAGCACTGTGCCCGTCGGTTCATGCAGGCACATAAAAAGGCATCTGGACGATGCTTTGCAAAAGGCGAACAGGAATGCGGCATTCGATATCGTTTCAAATCCCGAGTTTTTGCGGGAAGGGAGCGCGATACACGATTTTCTCTATCCGGACAGGATTGTGACAGGAACGGATAACGACAAAGCGGCGGCGCAAATGAAGAAGCTTTATGAGCTGCCCATCTATAATAATACCCCGTTTATCTATACGACATTTGAAACTGCCGAGATGATAAAGTACGCATCCAATGCTTTTCTGGCCTCAAAAATCAGCTACATCAACGAAATCGCAAACATCTGCGAGCTCTCCGGGGCGGATGTCGGCGTTGTCGCCCACGCGATGGGTCTGGATAAAAGAATCGGCGACCAGTTTCTGCATCCCGGCCCGGGCTTCGGCGGAAGCTGCTTTCCGAAGGATATCACAGCGCTGATTAAGACAGCAAAGGATCTCGGCTATGAACCGGAAATCATCACAAGCATAATGAAATCAAACCTTTCACAGCGTAAAAGAGCGGTTCAAAAAATCATAAACGCAACCGGTGATGCAAAAAACAAGACATTTACCGTACTTGGACTCGCGTTCAAACCCGGAACGACGGATATTCGCGAATCCTCTTCCGTTTACATTATAGAAGAACTTCTGCGCGCGGGCGGCATCGTCAAGGTATACGACCCGAAAGCCATGGACAATATGAAACAGCTGTTTCCCGAGCCGGTCATAACATATTGTTCCGACGAATTATCAGCCTGCGCGGGAAGCGACTGCATAATACTGGCAACTGAGTGGGACCAATTCCGGGACATTGATTTTAAGGCCCTTCTGGGCATTGTCAATCAGCCCGTTGTTATAGATTTACGAAATATGTATGACCCAAAATACGTCAAAGACAGTGGTTTCCGTTATATCGGCGTAGGAAAGCAGTAAGTCAAAAACAGAGTCAAAGGGGACGGGGGTCTGACCCCCGTCCCCTTTGACTCTGTTATAATCCGACAACTCACTTACTTTTGCCGTTCAGCAACCGCCAAACAAGTACCGCAATGATACCGCCAACCAGTGGAGCTGCGATGAATACCCATACATTTGCCAGTGCATCCCCGCCAAGCAGCAGAGCGGGTCCAAAGGAACGGGCAGGGTTTACGCTCGTCCCTGTGAAGTAGATACCAAGCAGATGCACCAGCGTCAATGAACCACCGATAACCAGTCCGGCTACCTTGCTGTTGTCAGTCTTGCTGGTTGCACCAAGCACAGCAAGAACAAAGACGAAGGTGAGAATCACTTCCACTATCAAGGATTTGATTACGCTGGCGTCATAAAGACCGTTTGCCCCAAGTCCCTTACCGGTTCCGATCAGCGCAATGAGAACAGCCGCACCGGCAATGCCCCCAAGGAACTGAGCTATTATGTAGCCGATAAAATCTTTCGTATTCATACCTTTGTTGATCCAGACCGCTATTGAAACCGCTGGGTTGATATGGCATCCGGAGATATTGCCGATGGAATAAGCCATTGCCACAATAACGCCGCCGAAAGCAAGCGCAGTAATAAGATATGATGCGTTAGCTTCGCCGCTGCAGCCGGTAACAGCCGCGACACCGCAGGCGAATAGAACCAGAACAAAAGTCCCGATAAACTCAGAAATGTACTTTTTCAATTTTCATTACTCCTTAATTCGTTTTAAGTGACTTTATGGGATTAATGGACGGTAGAAAAAGATGCAGGGATTCCAAGAACATTTCTTTGAAAGAGGCTGTGTATTGCAGGTATGAGGCCGAGATTTTGCACTAATTTACCACCGGTTTGCTTTTTCGTACTTCACGCTTTGCTCCGCATGTATACAATCAGGACTGTACGGGGTTGATTGCCGATTATTACTTATAATTATAAATTCCTATACCAACTTTATCAAGTAGTTTTTGTTATCATGTGAATGGTAAAATATAACCAACCAATTTCGGACATTAGAAACCGAACGGTGTCAAGGAGACAGGTTATCAAGAGAACGGGGGTTTGACACCATACAGTTATCAAACCCCCGTCCCCTTGACACTATTGAAATTATACTCCTTGGGCGTTATACTTATACTATTGCGTCAAAAATGTAAAACAGATCATTTTTTTGAGCGGGGGGATAGGCATAAACGGCTTTAAATTTCTGACTGCGCGAAGGCTTTCCGTTATCGGCTTTTCATTCCTTTTTGCCTTCATTTTGTCCTTCCCGTTTGAGGGACAGGTTCTGTATAGCCTGCTTGACCTGCGCGAAATAAAACCGTCCGGCTATATTCTTGCGGCGATTATTGCCCATTTCACGGGACTTTTCACCTGCGGCATGTTTGTTCGGTCAAAGGCTGCAGCCAAAAAAACGGTGCTCGGCGGCATGGGTATTTGTCTGGCTGCCGCTCTCCCCTTCTTTTTTGCGCCTTCCTTCTTATGGATGGGCGGGCTGATTGTTGTCGGATATGTCAGCGGCTGCGCGGTGGCGGCCTGGGGGCTTTTCCTCAGGGCCTTTACGCCGAAAAACGAGCGCATAAAAACCTGCGCCGATGTTTTAATTTTTTCCAATCTGCTGATGATCGCAATCAACGTGGTTTCAATGAACCGGTCACCTCTCCTCGGGCTTTTTCTCTCCGTGCTTTGCCTTGTTGTCGGTATGGTTTTTATCGGGATGATGCCCGCGGGCCCGAAAAACATACCGGACGATACGGAGGTAAGCAAAGCGCGGGCCGGTATCAAATACCCGCTTTTGATGCTGTGTCTTTTTGTCTTTGTCATCACGATTAATTCCGGCCTGATGTATCAGGTGATAAACCCTGCCTTCGAGCATCTGACTGGGCTTACAAGCTGGTATTGGGCTGTACCTTATATTGCGGCGCTCGCTATTATACGCAATCTGCCTATGAAGGCGAAACGTTCTCAAATTTTGTATGTCGGAATGGCTATGATCATGGGCGCGTTTATCAGCTTCATTGTGCTCGGACGAAGCGCTTCCGATTATCTGATTGTGGATACGCTTATGCTCGCCGCCTGCGGCATTTTTGATCTGTTCTGGTGGAGCATCCTCGGAGAAATGCTCGATTACACCGATAACCCGGTAAAGCCCTTCGGCATCGGACTTTCAGCCAATGTGCTCGGCGTCCTTTTCGGGGGCGCTCTCGGAATGGCTGTGACATCCAATAACATTCCCGGTGCGGAGGTAGCGGTGATTGCCCTAACGGTAGTCTGTGTTACGCTTATCATTCTGCCGCCCTTAAACCGTCAGCTTGTTTTGCTGCTAAAAAACCATTCATACCTTTCCGCCTATGACAATATGAGCCAGTCGCAGAAAACAGACATCATTTTTCAGGTCAAAACCCTTGATCCGCTGACCGCCCGGGAACAGGAGGTATTGCAGCTAATTCTTTCCGGCAAATCCAACCGTGACATTGCCGGCGCTTTGTTCATCAGTGAAAGCACGGTAAAAACGCATGCGAGAAACATTTTTTCAAAGTATGATGTTTCAAGCCGCGCGGAGCTCATCAGCACTTTACTAAAAAACCAAACCGGCAAATAAGCAATTATCGGTTTTTCGGCCCCTCATACGAAAGTATGGGGGTTTTTTTTCGTCATTTCATCCTTTAGGCCGATGTGTTTTCCGGTAAACGCTTCTATAATCATGCTACTCTCCATTTATAATGATGGAAATCATAAATATTTATTATGACTAAAAGGGACTGACACAAATGAAAAGAATCCGCAAGCGGCGCAATGGATTTGCTTTGTTGGCCGCAGCCGGCATTATCTCAGCGGTGTCTCTCGGTGCGGCATGCTTTTTCGAAGCGGCTTTCGCTTTCGGCGCTATCGCCTTTGGATCTTTTTTGCTTGCGTTGAGACAGACCCTCCTTCTTCGGGACGCAACGCTGATCAGGGATAACCGGATCATTTCAGTCTCCCCACCTCCGGGTTCAATACCGGTCAAGAAAAAAAACAATGACACGGAGGAAACCGTCGTCTCAACCTTCGGCGTTTTGATCGGCAGCAAAATCTACCGATGGGGCTTGAGCGGCGTGCACGGTGTTCGATTAAACTGCGCCTGTATTGACAAGGAAAGAATATACCTGACATTCGGCGATGCCATCCGGACCATCAGGTTAGAGGTCTTGCACGGCATGACACAAAATCAGACGGTGCTGGACGCTGCACAAAAACTATGGTATGAAACGGGTATTTCTGCCGGCATCACCGGATGGTAAAACATGAAAAACTGACACAAGTAAAAATTTTTGCGATAAAAAGATTAGCTGCCATGTGCGGCGAAATTCTTCCGTTTATGGAAGAATGGAGGTTAATGTCATGAAAAGAGGCTTCACTCCCCCTTCGGGCAAGGGAATGACGGTTTTGACCGTTATTCTCATAACAGCAAACCTGCTCATGCTGACGGCAGGTATCGTAACCGTTTTACCCAATCTTCGGGATGTCTCGATAAAAACGGACGAACCTGCGCAAACGCAAACGCTTGCCTCCGGGGCAAGCGTTGCCCCCGGGACAAGCACTATTCCCGAGGCAAGCGTGGCTCCCGAGGCAAGCGCTGCTCCCGAGGCAAGCGTGGCTCCCGAGGCAAGCGCTGCTCCCGAGGCAAGCGCTGCTCCCGAGGTAAGCTCAGCACCCGGGACAAGTGTCACCTTGACACAGGCGCCAACCGCCGATTTGTCCACAACAGAGCGCCCTGATCTGGGGGATTTTTTGTGGTACACAGAAGATGTGCTGTATAACGGCGATCCGCCCGAAGCCGATACCATTGACAATATGGCCCAGTTGTCAGGCGGCTGGAAAGCGCTTATCATCTACGATCCCGACAATGAATTTGATTCCAATGCGATGGAATTTTTAAACCTCGTTATTGCGGGTACGGAGGATAATTTAAGTCTCACCCTCGACTGGTATCTTATCTTCTGGTCAGATGTCGGGGAGAGCCTCGATGAATCGGACATGGCGGATACCGCATTGACCGGTAGGTGGGAAAACGGCGGCCTGTGGGCTTCGGGCGCGGGCACCATAAACCTGACGCGGTTTTATGTGCAAAATCACAAGCAATACGCTGTCGGCATAATGGATACACCCGACGGCATACCGGCGTTCGTTGCGCTGGTACGTCCATAAGGAGGGATAAAAATGGGTAAATATTGTGTAAAATGCGGCAATGTACTGCATGACGGCGCACGGTTCTGCGCCGGATGCGGCACATCCGTTGATGTCCCAATGCCCGCTCCCCGGCCCGTTCAGGCCGGTTTCGCGGCTCCGTCCGCTGCTCAGACATGGCAGCAATATCCGGCCAATACCGTGAAAGGGAAAAAAGGCAAAAGTGTGCTGTGTATCTTACTTGCTGTTTTGCTGGCGGTGCAAACCGCAGTCGTAGCGCTTTACGGCTGGCCGGGCTTTGCGGTAAAAACCAAAGCAAAATCCCCGGGGGTACTCAGCAGCAGCAGTTTCAATTTGCAAGAGTGGCAAACCTCGGTAAAAACAGACGACGGCGTGATTGTAGACTTCGGCTGTCTGCTTAATGCCGGAGAGGAGATAACCGTTCAAAAGGTCGAACCCGCCCCGGTTGACAGCGACGTTGAAATTTTCGCCTACAATTTCGAGCTTTCCTCAGGCCAGCCGGATGGCGCGATAGAGCTGACTATACCGTATGACGACGCGGGTCTTTCCGAGGAGGAAGAGCAGCTTTCCGTGTGCGGTAAATATTTCAGTAATGAAACGGGCGAATGGGAAAACGTTTTTTATACGGTAGACACACAGAATAATACCGTAACAATTCTCACCGACCACCTTTCCATGTTCAGCGCGTTCAAAATCGTAGATGAAACCAAGCGCAGCGCATATATTTCTGAGGTCAACGTCTATACCGCTTATATGACTTTAGAACAGGCCGATGCTCTGATTAAAACATATGCGGCTCAGGAGCCGGCCTGGCAGGAAAATGTTGCGGCCTCCTATTTGAGCGCGGTGAACACTCTTCCGTATTTTGCCGAATCCAATATGCATACCCTGCTGTCTCTGGGCGGCGCGTATAGCGACCTTGTCAGCAAGCCGTTCCAAAGCGCTATGACAAATCTCGGTATTGCCACCGCCTGCGTACAGTTTGTTTACGATGCTTATCATAACGGACTTATCGGCAGGCAAACCGCCATGAGCGCAATGAAGTCTACCCTGAGCATAGCCCTCAACTTTGCCACCGCGCCGATTCAACTCGCTTATCTTGGTGTGGGTGTAATCGATTTGGCTTTGACCGAGGTGAGTTCTTACGCCGTCGAGAGCAGATACGAGAGCACAAAAAATATGTACGATGACTACTATCGGCGCGACGGCGTCCGGCGCACAGTCGGAGATTGGCGCAGACTGTTCAAGACGATATACAAGGAAAATCAGTCAAAGCCGCAGGAAGCGCTTAATATGATGAACACCGAGATCGATCGTTATGTTCAGGAATATTGGACCGTGGCGGGCGCCGACTGGGACTCCTGGATCGATGCCTACGATGATAATGCGACCTTGTCCAAATATCCGTGGCCGTATGAAGAGGACCGCAACAATATCTCCAACACCTATAAAGAAGAGCTTTACTCTTACCTTGAGACCGTGTTTTATACCATAGGCCGGGATATCTATTTTGACAGCCTCGACGCGCAGGAAAAGGAGCTTACGGCTATGGCAAGGCTTTTAAACACGCAGTATTCGATTAAAATCGTGGAAAAAGCCGAAGAAGGCGAAAGCCCGGAATGGGCCGGCTGTTATGCACGACTTGCGCCTCTTTCCGAAAGCGCCGATGAAAATGCCTGGACGGGAAAACTTGATGACGAGGGCGGCGGCACAATCGTATTCACTTTGCTGGCCCACCAAAGAGCCGGATTCCCGATGACGCTGGAACTGTTTAAAACAGCGGATGATGTAAAAGATGGGAAAGTGGCGCTTTCTGTACCGTTAGAGCCCTTTGAGGAAAATGTGCAAATCGTTATTCTGGGCAATGAGGGCCTTTCCCTTGACGAGATTATCGGTGAATATGCGTTAACAACCACTTTTGAGGGCGAGTCGCAGCAGCTTACTGCCGTCTTTTCCAAGAACGGAAACAAATTATCGGCATCGAGTGACGCGGATGAACCGTTTGATATGACTTACGATCCGGCTACCGGCACGGCCTATGTCAGTCAGACACATTCATATAATGAAGAAGATGACGTTTTCGTTGAGACAACCTTCGTTTTCACGCTTGAAGACGGAACCATTAAACTGACCGGACATGCAATTATGTCGATTACCGGACAGGCTATAACATCAACGGTACGGTATGAAGGCTATAAGCTGAACTGACGGAGGGACATAATGGCAAGGAAAAAGAGCAATAAAATCCCCGTGGTCATTCTCGTGCTGATTTTCGCCTGCCTGCTGTTTGCGATGTTTAACAGCCTCAGCACCATTGTTCTGGGGCTGTGGGGTGATACCGTCATGGGCACGGTGGACAGTTATGACAGCCGCCTGGATGATTCCAATGCGGACGTAAATCGCTCCCGCACCGTATCAAAGGGTTATTATTTTACGGTGAACGGCAAAGAATACCGGGGTTATGTGATGTTTGCAAGCGACGAAGCCTGGCCCCGACTCAAAGAAGGTGAAACCCGCTCCGAGGAAATACGCTATCTCCCCTTCTTTCCTTATATAAACAAACCCTCAGAGCTATCTGACTTTGACCAAATGGGAGAAGCGGCGATTTTCTACCATATCCTCTCCCCTATCGGCTGCCTGTTTTTGCTGCTTCTTGTCACAGGCGCGTTTAAACGAAAAAAGAAGCCGAATAAAGCGGCCGTGGCAAGACCTCAGAGTAATAATTCAAGGAGTGATACGGAAATGTTCTGCCATAACTGCGGGAGCAAGCTGCCGGAAGGCGTCGCTTTTTGCATCGCCTGCGGCGCACCCGTAATAGCGTCACCATCGCCGGCACCAACGTCGCCGTCAGCGCCGTTGCATCAAGCCTGCTGCGCTCCCCCGCAAAACACCGGTATGGGAAGCACGGGTAAAATTGGCTTTTCGGAGCTGTTTAATCATCCGGAGATACTGGCCGCCGCGCAGAAAAACAAAAAATCCGCCATCGGGTGCCTGTGGATACTGGTGCTTGTGCCGCTTATCAGCTTTCCCATCGCCGGTCTGCTGATCAATGAATTTCCGTTCGGAGAATCGCTGGTCATCGGAATCGGTTTAGCTCTTATTATGCTGATCGCCAATTTGATCGCCTTAAGCAGAAAAAACAAGCCCATGTGGGAAGGTTTTGTCGTCAACAAATACAGCAAAAAGCGCAGCGAACACAGAGGCGGCGAGGACGACAATTACAGAACCTACACGGAGTTCAACACAGTGATCAACACAGACGCGGGAAAGAAAAAGACCATCGTAGAACGGGACAGCAGACGGCATATGTACGATTATCTGTCCGTTGGCGACAAGGTGCGTTTCCATCCGGCATTCGGTACATACGAAAAATACGACAAGTCTGGGGACATTATCATCTACTGCAACGTATGTTCTGCGATGAACCCCATACGAAATGACCGCTGCAAGCGATGCAGCAATCTGCTGTTCAAATAATCCTATTGCGACCACATGGAAATATTACTGTTCTGCAATTTAACTGGAGAACAGTCTGACAAAAGAAGGAGGTTCTCATGAAACAATTCGATTGCTTGTACGAAGCCGCGAAGTCGGCGGCCACACTTAGCGCAAGATGGCGCTTTGCTACATCAGATGAACAGTATGATACAGTAAGTCTGCTTAGCATCGCTGAAACCAGCGATGCGGAAAACCCCACCGATGAAGACAGCTATTATGTGGTATCACCCGGCGGGGCGATCGGCTTTTGCGAAAACGGCGAGGAGATAGACTGGCTGTTCTTGCCGGATTCCGGTACGGCCGAACCTTTACCGGGCACGGTGGAGGCCGCACCGCAAATCAAGTATTGCCCCAAATGCGGCTCCGGCATCATTCCCGGCGCACACTTTTGCGGTAAGTGCGGCGCCCGCTTATGCTGACCCGGTAACTCCGATGCGCGATATCATCAACATGAATAAACGCGCATCTCTTCCGGGAAACAGTCTTATCTCATATATCTGCTCTTCCTTATCAGCGCTTCGCTGTCCGCTGCCGAAAAGCATAATCCGGTTTATTGAAAGCCGCACCGGACTGTGGTATGATGAAAAAAACCTTGGAAAAAGATCGGATAAAAAAGGGGCGGTTGGCAGTGAGGCGCACGCATATAAAACCCCGCATTACCATAAGCGAGAAAAAGCTGTCCGTTATCGCCCATTCCCTGTTCTCCGCTTGGATGCTCTCCTTTCTCTTTGAGGGACAAATCTTCTATTCTCTTGCCGATGCTTATAAGCTCGATCCTGCCGTTATGGTTTTCTGCGGCATCGCGGCTGTTTTTGCGGGATTAATCCTGTGCGGTCTGGTTATCAAGACAAAAAAAGCCGCAAAACGGCTTTTTTTGTCTTCGTATATCTTTTTCATCGCCGTATCCGTTGTTTTCTATTTCCCCCCGTCCCTGTTCTGGACACTAGGGCTCGCCGCGGGCTCTTTTCTGGCGGGCGGCTGCGTGGCAGCCTGGGCATTTTACCTGAAAAGCGGCACCCCGAAAAATGAGCGGTTAAAAACCGTCGCGGATATGCTGATCTTATCGAATATTTTAATGATTGCGCTCAATATGGCAGCCATTCATTTATCTCCGTATCTGGGACTTGCGCTGTCCATGCTTATGCTGCTTTGCGCTGTGTTTTTTGCCCAAAAACTGCCGGATAATCATAACGCCGCGTCTCCAATACCCCCGGAGCGGAAAGAAAGCGCCGCCAAGATAACACGGCTTCTGATTTTTTTGTGCCTTTTCATCACCATTATCACCATCAACTCAGGGCTCATGTATCAGGTGGTAAGCCCCGCCTTTGCCCACCTTGAATGGCTGACAAGCTGGTATTGGGCGATTCCCTATATTGCGGCGCTTTTCGTGATGAGAAACCTGCCTCGGCGGTTGGATCGGACATATAGCCTCTATGTGGCCATCGCCATGATCGGTCTTTCCTTTATCGGTTTTATGATCCTTGGCCGCGGGGCAATCAGCTATCTTGCCATCAACACGCTGATGCTCAGTGCCTTCGGGGTGTACGACCTGTTCTGGTGGAGCATCCTCGGTGAAATGCTGGAACTGCACAAAAACCCCGCGAGAATTCTCGGTGTCGGCCTTGCTGCCAATGTGCTGGGCGTCCTTCTGGGCGGACTTATCGGGAGTGCAATAACATCATCAAACATAAGCAACATCAGCCCCACTTTACCGGCGCTTACTGTGGTTTGCGTGACACTTGCCCTTCTTCCGCCTCTGTACAACCTTCTGTTCTCCACGCTCAAAGGCCATGCGTTCCTTTCGGCTTTTTCCGAAATGCCCGCGCAGGAGCAGCATAACCGAATCGACCGCGTCGCAAGGTTCGGCAATCTGTCGGAGAGAGAGAGCCAGGTTACCGCCTTGCTGCTCCAGGGGAAAACCTACAAAACGATTGCAGACGAGCTTTATATCAGTGAAAATACGGTTAAATACTATGTGAAGAGCATTTATTCAAAGTTTGGTATTCAAAGCCGGGCGCAGCTGATTGACCTTATCCAGAAAAAAGAAATGGCGTCTGTCCCGAAACATCGCCTGTAAGCCGAGAAAACAACCCCTACCCGAAAAAGGCGGGGGGCTGTGATAAAAACTACCCGGTT
>JAAYJC010000014.1 GCA_012523085.1 Clostridiales bacterium | reverse complement strand
CACGCTTCCCTTGAATGCCTTAACCATCCTTTACCGGCATATATTAACATCCGCTTCTATCATTTTACGACCGTCCCGGTGTTTTGTAAAGTCCGGAATCAAAAGCCGATTTTATCCTTCATCGCCGTAAAAAGGGTTGTCCCCCAAAAACAGGAGAATTGAAGAGCTTATTCTTTTGCTGTATATACTGTCTTCAATTAAATGCAGAACAGTATTATGGCCATGTGGGCCGGAGCGTCCGCAGCCGCGGGCGCTTTACCCACGGTCTTTTAAAACTATACTATGCTATTCTCCCGCATTTTAACGGAGAACAGTAATATTTCGCTCTGCGTTCCCCGCTTGGTTTCAGCTGTATAAATCAACGTGATTCTTTCAATGCAATCACCAAATTATGAGATTGTAATGCTTGAATTAAATGGTATAATTGTACAGAATATGATGAAAAGGAAGCATGCAGAAATGGATATTGCAGTAAAAACCAATGTTGAAAAGCTGACAGATCGATTTTCAAGCATTCCTAGAATCGAAGAAACGGGGCCGAAAAAGGGCTTTAACGGCGAGGCTATGGCGCGTCTCGCGCTGCGCAGCCGCCTCATTTACGCGGTTGCCTGCTTGATTGGCATTACGCCGGTCGTGTTAAAGCTGCTTGGCGTCAACGTAAGCGCGCAGCTTGTGGCCATGGGTTTCGGCTTTCTGGTGCCCGGCGGCGGTTTTATTGCCTGCGGAGGCGTCCTCACCATCGCGTTCGGTCTGTTCACAGCGTTCTACCTCTGGAAGAAAAAAGGCATGTGGTATCAGGATATTTATGGTACGGTGGCCGGTATTCTCGGTTTCTGGCTGCTGGGCATCCTCGGCGGTCTGCTCTGCCATCCCCGCCTGTCAAACGGGATATGGGGCATTCTGGTCACACCCGGCATAACCCCCTTCTGGGGCTGGATTCTCGCCGTTGTAACGGCATGTTTCTTGTGGGGCCGCTATGAATACAGGGTCCGGCAAACCTATAAGCACATTGCGCAAGCGCGGAAAATCCGCATCGAGACCTTTGACGAGGCAATTGGCGAGCTGCAGGCCGTGATGGACAGCTACGACAAGTCGGGCGATGAGGAGCGCGAGCTTGACGACGATCAGCTCAAGCTTGCCCGCTACCTGCTCAACGCGTCAGTCCGCGAGCTCGGTGATTTTTCCGGCTTTGATCATTTCAAGCGCCCGGTTTTGACCGACAACCGCTACCAGTTTCCGTCTGTCGGCTACGCGCTGATGATCATGCAGGCGAAATACACGCCGAACTTCCGCGGTTACCTGACAAAGGCACAGCGCTTTATTATCGACGCGATTACAGATCCGCGCACCTGCGGGTATTGGAGAAAGACCTCGCTGATCGGCTACTGGGAAAACAACCCCGACCCGATTAAAAAGGCGAACATCATGCTCTCCGGCTGGATGATGCCCGTTATGACGGGCTATGGGGCGCAGTCGGGCGACCGCCGTTACGAAGAGGAGGGCGCGCTTAAATTCCGGCCTTTTGCGGACAACCTTGAAAAGAGCTATGATTACAGCCTTCGCGGCGCGGTGGAGTGCCTGTACAAGCAGTACCACAGCAAGATGTACCCCTACATGCTGATCCCCTGCGAGCCGCATGTCGCGTTTCCGATCTGCAACTCCTACGGCATTCTGGGCATGCTGATTTATGACCGTGATCACGGTACGCATTACTGCGAGGACATATTTGACGATCTGTATAAATACCTGTCCGATAACTTTGTGGAAGCCGAGGGTTCCTTTGCCCTTCGCCGCCAATACATATACGGTCTGCGTTTCATGCCGGAAAGCCAGATCGGGTACGACCCGATGGCCGATGTGCAAAACTACCTGATGTACGCGCCCATATTCCCGGGGCTGGCCAAACGCAACTACGCTTTGGTCAGGAAGCACGCGCTGGAAGTCAAGGACGGCATTACCTATATCAAGGGCCGCAAATGGGAGGACATCTTCGATATGTCCACCATGAAGAAAAACCCGTCTCTTGTCATGTCCAATCTGGAGATGGTGGCCGCCGAATACGGCGATACCGAGATTCTTGAGGGTCTCAGAAACGCGGAAAAGCTGTTTCTTGAACGCTCGAAGGATCCGACATATTTTAAATTCAAGGATGTGCCTTTGGTCGTTATGGCAAACTTCGCCATCGGACGGTTTTTGCGTCAGGGCGACTGGAAGGACATTATTCTGCGCGGTCCGGCTGAAACCGCTTTTACCGGCCCAGTCCTGACCGATTGCCATTTCCCCGGCGTTTTGGTGGCAAAAGCCATGAGCCATGGAACGGACCTTGATCTCGTTTTGGTTAACGGCGAGGACGCGGGCCCGCAGAATATCACCATCGAGCAGCTTGTGCCCGGCGAAGATTATATGATCGAGGGCAGCGATACGCGGTTTAAGGCCGGTGAGGACGGGAAGGCCGTTGTGACGGTCGTCCTCGACGGCAGAACCCCCGTACATATTGTAAGGACCGCGTCATGACGAAAGCGAAACAACTTACAACACTGAGAAACTGGCTGATCGTGCTTATATGCGCCGCGGCGGGCATCGCTTTGGGCTGCCTTATGAGCGGCGATAATCCGGTCCGGTTCATCATCCGGCTGTTCACGCTTGACTATATCCCGACGCTGGAAACCGGCGCGGGTCTTATCACCGTGGCCGTGTTCGGTTTTCTGACCTCTTTTCACTGCATCGGAATGTGCGGCGGCATCGTTTTGTCCCAATGTGCGGGCAAAGAACACGGCGGCGCTGCGGTACAGGGACTGAAATACAACTTAGGCCGGATAATTTCCTGCACGCTGGTTGGCTTTCTCGCCGGCCTTATCGGCAAGGCCATCAGCCTCAACGGCCATTTGAGGGGGATTGTGCCTCTGTTGCTTGCGATCGTCATGCTGGTAATCGGCCTGAACATGCTGGGCCTGTTTCGCTGGTTGAGCGCGGCGATCGGCGTTTCCGAACCGAAGTTTTTAACAAAGATCAAGGGCAAGGGTGCGCTCATAGTGGGTTTTTTTACCGGCTTCATGCCCTGCGGAATGCTCCAGATCGCACAGCTTCACGCGCTCGGGAGCGGAAGCCCGCTGTACGGCGCCGCTTCAATGTTTGTTTTCGCAGTGGCTTCCTCTCCGGTTTTGCTGGCTTTCGGCGTTGCGGCGGGTTCCCTGTCTGTGAAAAGGCGGAAATTAATCATGATTTTAGCGGCTGTAATCGTTTTGATTCTGGGCGTCCGGATGCTGATAAAAGCCCTTACATTAATGGGCGCAATATAATACACAGGGGGTGCCGGTGTGATCTGCTGCGTAGTCGCCGCCTGCTTTATCCTTCGGTATTTGGTCAAGTGGGAAAAACTGTCCAAATACCTCGGCTTTGAGCAAAAAAAATACGAGGAAGACCGCTATGGCTATTACGAATACTGCGAGCTCGACGCTTTTGACGACTGAAGCTGCCTTTTTCCATGTGGAGGGAATTGTCTGTTATGCCTGCGTCAACATCATCGAAAGCGCGGCCAAATCCGTTCCCGGCGTAACAAAGGCTGCCGTCAGCTATATCGGGGAAAGCCTACAGCTGGATGTCCTTCCGGAAACCGACCTTGAAGCGGTCATCTCAGCGCTCGGGAGACGCGGATATAAGGTTACCGCGATAAGCGAAAAAGAAGCGTTGAAAACCGATTACAGCGATATGAAACGCATGCGCGTGCGCATCATCGTTTCCTTTTTCCTGTCTCTTCTGGTCGTCACAAACCCGTTTTACCACATCAATCCCTGGGTTCAGTTTGCCGCCGCCACGATCATTCAGGTTGTGGCGGGCAGGTTGTTTTACAGGGATGCTTTTTATGCCGTCTCCATCGGTTCCGCCAACATGTCGGTGCTGGTCTCCATCGGCGCGCTTGCCGCCTATGTGTACAGCACGGTTTCCGTCTTCACCGGCTCCGGATTAATCTTCTACGAATCCACCGGCACCGTTCTGGTGCTGGTCATGATCGGCAAATACCTGGAACGAAGCGCGCGCATCAGCTCCTCCGATTCCGTTAAAAGCCTGATGGAGTCAGGCCCGACGGAAGCGACGCTTATTACGCCGGATGGAGAAAAAACGGTCCCATGCGACAGCGTCAAAAAAGGCGATATCATTGTCGTCAAACGCGGGGCGTTTATCCCGGCTGACGGTATTGTTATTGAGGGAACAAGCGCCGCCGACGAGTCCGGGCTCACCGGAGAGAGCCGCCCGGCCGATAAAGGACCGGGCGACAAGGTCTTTGGTGCGACCATCAATATTTCGGGCAGGCTTGTGGTATCGGCCGACAGCGATTTTCAGGACAATGTCTATTCTAAAATGCGAAGGGCGCTGATGAACAGCATAAACGGGGAAAAGGCAGAAATCCAGCGCCTTTGTGACCGCGTTGTCGCCAAATTCATTCCGGCTGTTCTGGGCATCGCGGTTTTGTCCTTGTTTTTGTGGTACGGATTTCTGGATCCGGGCAATTTCACCAAAGCGCTGGTCACCTGCGTTGCGGTTTTGATTGTAGCCTGTCCGTGCGCGATGGGCATCGCGACGCCGCTGGCCGTGACGATGACCGTCGGGGAGCTCGGAAAATCGGGCATTTTTGTGAAAAATCCCGCTGCGCTTGAGCTTTTGGCCAAGACCGATATCGTCGTATTCGATAAGACGGGCACGCTGACCATCGGTCCTGAGGACCGGCTGCGTGCCGGTGCGCCGAAAACGGTGGAAACGCTGGGCAAAATGGGCATCAGAGTTTTACTCCTCAGCGGTGACAGAGAAGACCGTACAAAATGCGCTGCCGGCGCCGCCGGTATTACTGAATACCGCTCCGGCCTGCTGCCGGAGGACAAGGCGGCTTTGATCGCCGAACTCCGCAAGGGAAACGGAAAAGAAAAAGATAAAGGACACATCGTCACCATGGTCGGTGACGGGGTGAACGACGCGCTGTCCATTTCCTCAGCCGACGTCGGCATCGCCATAGGCAAAGCCGCCGAGGTCAGCCTTGAGAGCGCCGACGCGGTTATAACCCAAAACCGGATTGCACATATTCTGAAAGCACTCTACGCCGGGCGAGTCATGATCAAAAATATCAAGCACAGCCTGTTCTGGGCGCTCATTTACAATTCCGCGGGCCTGGTTCTCGCCGCCTGCGGCATCATCAGCCCCGTCATCGCCGGTGCGGCGATGTCCCTGAGCTCATTGAGCGTCGTGCTAAACGCAAGGTCCCTGGAAAAGAAGTTTTACAAAATCACCTTTGATAAGATTGCACAAAGCTAAAACCACGGGGACAGCAGTCTGTTCGTGCACCGCGGCGGCCGGGTACCCGCGCCGATGTACAGTTTGAGGAACAGATGCGCAAGCGGAACGCGGCACGGTAACGCGTCGTGATCAAAATACGCCAAAAGAGACAGGATGCCGCTACGCATCCCGTCTCCTGCATTTTGGAATCTTATCTCTTACGCCGCTTTGGCATCCTCAGCGGCGATGGTTAAAATTCTGTCCACGAGGATCGCCATCTCGCAGCGCGTTGCGTTCGCGTTCGGAGCGAACTTGCCGCCGCCAATGCCATTGATAAGTTCTGCGCTCTGCAGGGCGCCGATGGCCGCCGCGGCATCTCCCGAAACGTCCTTAAGATCGGTAAACGGCTGGGCGGCGCTTTGTGTCAGCGCGATACCCTTAAGGTCGATCATCTTTTTGATAGAAAGCGCGGCGTCCTTCCGTGCCAGAGATTCGCTGGAGCCGCCCTCCGGGAAGACTGCTTTCACTTCCTCGTCGGTCAGCTTAAAGGCGGCGGTGAGGAGCGCGATGAATTTGTCGAGGGAAATGGCGGAATTCGGACGGAATGTCCCGTCGGCATAGCCGGTGATGCTCCTCTGCTTCAGCGCCTCATAAATGGCGTCCTCCGCCCAGTGCCCGACGACGTCGGAAAATACGGTTTCAACCGGCTTCATGCGTCCGGCAACCTCCCGGTTCACCACAACGCCGGAATTGAGGTAATCGGCGACAACCTCGCAGATCGTACCGTAGCCCATCGAATACGCGCGGTTGGGGAAGTATGTCGCGACATTATCCGATCTGACCGCGCACGTGTATGTGGCGTCGATGTCGAAATCGGACCCATCGGGCATGCGGATACTGATTATGCTGTTACCCAGCGTCGGGTTGAATTCGACCATAACGCCGGATATATGCGTAAACCAAGAGTTTTCCTCGGGATACAGGGATAAGCCTCTTGCCATGAACTCGTAAATATCATGGCCGGTTACTTCGACCATGCACAGGTCGACGTTCTCATACAGCGTCGTCATCAGTTGGTCTCTGGTGATATCGCCCGCGGGAACATCGACGCGCAGGTACGGCCCCATGACAATTGCGATATCTGTTTTGGCCGCCTGGCGCATGGCGTCGGTCACGACGTTGCCAAAGTTCGTCTCTCTCGTCCGGCTGAACCCGCGCACACCGTCGAGATCGACGGGCGTCTTCGCGACGACCTCATTCAGATAATCGGCGCTTTTCGCGTTGACCTCGTCGATAAACGCCTTTATCTCCGCATCCGGCGTAATCCCGGAGTCCTCCTCGTAGCCTTTGATCGGGACAAGCTTCGCCGTTACGCCCGTCACCTTCCCGGACGCAAACGTCAGTTCGACGACGCCGATATTATTACCGTACTCGCCCGTTTCGGCAATCAGAACATCACCCTGCATCAGGCCTTCTTTATGCGCCGTATGACAGTGCGCGTCGATGATTGCCGTCAGCCACGGGCATTTCTCGGCAATGGATGTACTGCGGATTGTTACATCTGCGTCCAGGATGCCCACATGCGTGACCGCGATGAAAACACTGGCACCCTCGGCCTGCGCGGCGGCTTTCGCGCGCTCCGCGGCTTTAATGATCGTTTCGGAGGCTTTCGGATCGCCGAACGCGGGGTAAGTTATGCCAATAAAGGCAATTTTCGTACCGCCGAATTCCTTGATGACGTAATCCTTGATCTCCGGTATCGCTTCACGCCATTCGCTGCCGATATTCGCGGCGAGCACGGGGAACTCTGCTTTATCAACGATTTTTTTGAATTTTTCTGTCCCGAGCATCTGCTCGTGATTGCCGATGGCAAACATCTCATAGCCCGTCATATTCATGACTGTCGCCACGTCCAGCCCGTCGGTCATGGAGGCGAAGGCCGTCCCCTTGAAGGCGTCGCCGGCCGATACCAGCACGACGTTCTTGCCCGCCGCGCGGAGCGAATCGACATACCCCTTGACGTACGGCTCGACGTCGACGTTCGAGTGAACGTCGTTTGTATGTACGATCGTAACGACCCCGCTATAGCCGCTGTTCGCCGCCAGCGCTGAAAAGGGCAAAACCATACATAAAGCCAGTACAAGCGCAAGAACCACCCTGATCTTTCGCAGCATAATAATTCCTCCTCATTTTTACTTTATTTCCGCATAGTACTATCTGTGTCAGATAATACCTGATACAAGCCAACTATACCACCGTCCGCCTTTACTGTCAATAAAACCATGGGGACGGTTCTCGCGGTTGACATCAATCCGCAGCTATGAAGACGGGCGACGGTTTATTATGAATAATACGAGCAGTGAAAGGAAACAGAGTATGGCGAAAGCTTACGAGAGTAAATGGGTACAGGAAATAGTTGACCTTCAGCATGAGGACGGCTCATGGGGCTTCTTTCATACGCTGAGTCAGCCGACCAAGAAGCAACCCATAACCACCGAACAAGCTCTTCGGCGCCTTCGTATTTTGGGCCAAACCGCCTCCGATGAACCTGTGCGCCGAGCTCTTGAATATACCGAAAGATGCCTTAGCGGTGAATCCGTTATACCGGACCGTGCGGAGGTTAAGCCGGACTGGGGGCTTTTCGTTGAAACTATGCTCTCGACATGGCTGAAAATTTTTCTGCCGGAGCATGAGCAGGCTCTTGCAACCGCCGCTTGTTGGACACGGATTATGGAGGAAACCTTTGCCGCCGGTTCCTATGACCGGAATACATATGAAAAAGCATACCGCGACGCTCTGAGACCCAAGGGTAAGGATGTTTGGTATTTTAAGAGCTTCATTAATTTCTATCCTTTGATGCTTCTTCATAATATGTTGACGCCCGAAACAGAAGACCGGATGCTCGATTTTGTTATCTCATACCCGACTGGGATTTACTACATAACGGGTAAGCCCTTAAACATTCTGCCGGAGGATTTCACTTCGCGTGAAGCCTCCTGCTATTTAGCGGCGATGGAGATACTTTCGGACTATAAGCTTGCGGGGAGTAAGCTCGGTTTTGCGGTCGAATGGCTAAAAAAACAGCGGGACGAGAACGGGCAATGGGATATGGGGGCTAAGGTCAAGGACGGCATATACTTCCCACTGTCGGATTCATGGCGGAAAATTGAGGACAGAAAGCGCGACTGCACAGAGAGGATAACGAAACTTTTAAGAAAACTGGAGGGGTGAATAATGAAACTGGGTTGCGTTACATTAGACTCCCGCAATGCTGAAGAACATGCGGATTTTTACCAAAAGCTGCTTGGTTGGACTATAAGGTTTACAAACACGGACGAGGATTTGAAATTTGTAGGGATAGTAAACGAAGCAACCGGCTTGACGCTGCTTTTCCAAGAAGACAGCGACTACATACCGCCGGTATGGCCAGCGGAATCGGGGCGACAGCAGACAATGGCACATCTGGATTTTCATACTGTTGATTTAGAAAAAGACGTTAATTTCGCGATTGCTTGCGGAGCAAAGTTGGCAGAAACACAGTATTCAGACAAATGGAAAGTATTGATTGACCCCGCGGGGCATCCTTTTTGCATTGAAAAGCTACCCTGATTATCTAACTAAAACGCGGTAGGTGTAAGTATGATTATTAATATCGCAAATCACGAAGGTACAGTTATTGAACGAGGCGTATACTAAGAAGACAGGGGGATAGTCCTGTTTTTTATTGGTGTGTCATTGTAGTTACATGATTTCGGACTGAT
>JAAYJC010000013.1 GCA_012523085.1 Clostridiales bacterium | reverse complement strand
GTTTGTTCCACTGAACAAACACGTTTGTTCAGTGGACATTATTATACAGGCCCAGCGCTGTTATTGAAAGCATTTTCCGAAATTTAATTATACCGGAAAATAGTTTCTTTAACCACTGTCATCCTGATAAGCTGCGCATGCAGTTTTTTGCTGTTTTGTCTCATCCCATTTTATTGACTTGTCTGACCTGCATGGTGTACACTGTTACCATACCGGTTGTTCTTACAAGCTTTTTCAGCTTATGTTTATGCGCTGACGAAAACTCGGGAAAGGTGATATTTATGTATAAACAGCAGTTCCCTAATCTGTTCAAGCCCTTGAAGATCAAGCACCTGACCTTTAAGAACAGGATCATATCCGCTCCGAACATGCTCTTTCATACGGTGGACGGAAGGCCGACACAGTATTACATAACGTATCTTGAGCACAAGGCCAGAGGCGGAGCGGCTCTGGTTACCTTAGGCGAGGTCGCAGTTTGCGACGGGGGAAATCATACGCCCTGGACAAAATGGACAAGGGACAATCTTCCTCTTTACGCCGAAATGGCAGCCGCCATCCACGAACACGGCGCATTGGCCAGTGTCGAGCTCACTCACGGCGGCCAGAAAGCACGAACGGAATTTAATACCATCCCCGTAAAGGGACCAGCAGAAACAGTGTCCATGACAGGAGAAAAGATCCCGGCTATGACGCCGGAGGATATGGCGCATATAGCGGAGGCTTATGCCGATGCGGCCGAGTACTGGTACGGTGCCGGCTTTGACACCATTTTAATCCACGCCGCACACGGCTGGATTTTTAATCAGTTCCTGTCTCCGTTTACGAATACACGCACAGATGAATATGGCGGCAGCTTCGAGAACCGGATGCGGTTCCCGCTGATGATCCTCAAGCGAATCCGCGACCGCGTCGGACCCGGAAAAGTGGTCATGCTTCGCCTGTCCGGTTCCGAACGTGTCCCGAACGGCTACACGGTTGAAGACATCATCCATTTCCTGACCATCGCGCAGGAATATGTGGATGCGGCCGAAATCAGTGTAGACGGTCTGACGGACATGATGGCCAGTACCTACAGACCTTTAGGCCTCAATACGGATCTGTCCGAGGCAATTAAAAATTCCGGTAAGGTTACAATCCCGATTTTCTCCATAGGATCGATCATTTATCCCGCGCAGGCCGAGGAAATTGTAGCTTCCGGCAAAGCCGACGGCGTCAGCATGTCCCGCGCGCTGATCGCCGATCCGTTTTTACCGAAAAAAGCTATGGACGGACGGGTAAACGAAATTATCCCGTGCTTAAGGTGCTTAAACTGCACCGACAGTGACAATTTGACGCGCCACTTTGTCTGCAGTGTCAACCCTTATATCGGAAGGGAGGCGCGCATCGGCTTTTCAGACGAGATCGGAAAAGCAAATGTCAGTAAAAAGGTCCTGATTGCAGGCGGGGGTCCTGCCGGTATGCAGGCCGCTATCACAGCGGCACTGCGCGGCCACGAGGTGATCTTGTGCGAAAAAACCGGCTCATTGGGCGGCATGCTCCGGTTTACCGAATCGGACAGCCTAAAGCACGACCTGCGCCGCTACAAGGAATACCTGGTAGAGCGCGTCAATTCACTGAACATCAGGGTTTTGTTGAACACCGCAATTAACGACAGTCTGACTGAAGAGCTAAGACCCGATGCCATCATTACAGCCTCAGGCGCAACGCCGATTGTCCCTGAAATCAAGGGCATCGAACAAGCCTTCCCCGCAACCGATATATACTTTAACCCCGAACACATCAAGGGCAGTGATATCGTGATCATCGGCGGCGGGTTGGTTGGCGTTGAAGCAGGCCTGCACCTGAGAAATACCGGCAAAAATGTGACTGTTTTGGAAATGCAAAACGAATACGCACCCGACTCCAAAATGGTCTATAAATTCGGCTTGATACGCAAGGTAAGCGAGCTTGATCTTAACGTCATAACAGGCGCACTGTGTACGGAAGTCTTTGACGGGGGCGTTAGATATACAAAGGACGGCAAAGCGTATTCGGTAAGCGGTGATACTGTTTTGTATGCAGCCGGTATGAAAAGCAACGATAAACCCTATTTTGAGCTGTACGACAAAGCGCCCTTTGTCTATCAGGCAGGCGACTGCAAAAAAGTCGGCAAGGTGGACGGAGCCGTGCATTCCGGTCATTTCGCGGCCATGGATATCGGCATGCTTTGAGCTCTTTTATATTACCGTACGCTAAAGACCTCCTGTTGTCCCTGAAGCCCTTAGCGCTCAATTTTGGAGTAAGCAAATGGCAAGAAAAATCTACGCATCTACAGATGCGCTCATTCTTTCGGAGCCTTTGGAATCCGATCTCCCCATATGCTATAACGCCTGGAGGGACCCGGATACGGAAAGGGGATACAATCACAAATGCACAGACTCATTTGAGGATTTCTGCGTCTGGCAGAAAAAACCGAGGAGGCTCTTTGCTTCGATTGTATGCAATGAAAATAATACCGTTATCGACTTTCTAATGCTCTCCCCCGAGGGAACCGAACCGGATCTTGCCATCGTCCTGAGTAAACCCTTCAGGAACCGGGGCTACGGAACCGCCGCTTTTTCGCTGGGCGTAAAATACTGTCTTGACATATTAAAATACGACCGGATCTACGCAGGCTGTTATCCTGACAATCGCGCGAGCAGAAGAATGCTTGAAAAATGCGGCTTTCGGCCGCATCCCGAGGGCAACATAGCAGAGGAGCATTATCTGACCGGAGAAAGTATCACACAGTTTGATTATGTAATAACACCACCTATTTTCACATGATATATGCAAAATTTCGCCTGCCGGTATTGCCGCAGGTGTTTTTTGCGTTGTGCTTTATTCCATCAGTCCCTCTCTATCAAAAAATGCCGATAATCCAGACGAAAAGCTCTATTCGTCCTATAACGCAGCCTGTTTTGGTTATATTTTACAATTCATTCTACACTTCTCCGCTTCTTTCGAAACAAATGACCGATATATCTTATATTTTCATAATTGTTGTGTTAATATATAATAAAACCGTAATTAATTTCCGATAAATAATCAAAAGCAACTGAGAAAAAGTGGTAGTCATGATAATTTTGGGGAATGAAGCCGAAGAAAGCATAACCAAAATAATCGACCAATTAATGGGATTGTTCTTTTCACAGGGCAGCATCGCTATTCTCATCATGATGCTTGAAAACCCTATAAACTGGAACGGAGCAAAAGACCGTCAAAAGACCCTTGACGATATTTTTCATAACGAGAAAGTGATTAAGTACAACCGGGCATATTTAGAATTATTCCCACTGATAGCGGAAGACCTTTTGGGTAAATCACCTGCCGATTTCTATTCCTTTGACTTGGACATGGGCAAGAATATTTGGGGAAGCCTGCTGGACAACGGCCGACATCACATTGATGCCTATGAACAGAGATCCGGCCTCTGGCTTGAAGGTGAAATCGTCGGAATTCATGATAAATCCGGATTGTTGATCGGACATATTACAGCTATATGGGAGCTTACATACAAAAAGGAATACAACACAGGCAAAGATCGTTTGCTAAACAAGATAACCGAATTCAGATTTATGCAAAAAAAAGACGGAACCGCAAGCTTTCCGTCTGTAAGCGATGAGTTTAAGGAAATTTTCGATCTAAATCCACACGATGTTCTTTATGATGCGCACGCATTTTTTGATCGTGTGTTTTTTGCTGATTTTGATCGTTTGATGGCCTCAATCGAACAGTCATTGAACAACCTGTCCATGCTGGAAACCGAGTTTCGCATTAATCATCCGTCCAAAGGACAGCGTTGGATCAAAAGCATAGCGCGTCCGGATAAGCTGACGGACGGATCCATAGTCTGGCATGGTTACTTTTCCGATATTACCGAAAACAAAAAAACGGAAGAATGGATCGGCTTTCTCAGTACGGTTTTGTCAAATATCTCCGATTCGGTGATCATCTCGAACAACATCGGAGAAATTATTTATGCAAACCAAAGCGCATCAAAACTGCACGGATACGAAATTGATGAACTCCTCGGTAATTCACCTACCATGCTGAACGTCAATCCTGTTCCCGATCAGGAATTTCAGAAAATCATTAAAGCATTATATGAAGGGCGCACTTATCTGGGAGAAGCGCCCAGCCGAAGAAAAGACGGCTCCATATTTACCTGCGAATACACAATGACCGCAATCTTTGATGATAACGGAACCATGACCGCCTGCATCGGGATTCAACGGGACATCACCGAACGTAAGAATATGATGGAAGCCCTGCTAAAATCCAACAAACGGTTTGAACAGCTCACAAAGCAAAGCAAGGCCATAGCCTGGGAAATCGATAAGAACAGTTTAATAACATATATCAGCAACGGCATTCAGGATGTCCTTGGATATAAACCTGAAGAGATCGTCGGTAAATCACATTTTGGGGACTTTCTTTCTCCGCCGCATAGGGTTGCAGTTCAATCAAAAATAGAGAAGATATTTAACGAAAAGAAAGATCTGACGGATTTCTTTTATCCGGCTGTAAGAAAATCCGGCGAAAACGCGCATTTGGTTATTAACGGAATGCCTATTGTCAATGACAGCAATGATGTCACCGGTTATCATGTTCTGAGTATCGATATCACTGAAAAAGTTGAGATGGCGTTAATTATCGAAAACGAAAAAGAACGATACCAGACCACTTTGCTTTCAGTGGGTGACGGCGTGATTTCAACAGACGATTTCGGAAACATAACTGTCATGAACCCTGTCGCGGAAAAGCTCACCGGCTGGACCCAGGAAAAGGCGATCGGCAAGCCGCTCAGCGAGGTGTTCGTGATTATGGAAGATGAGACAGAAAGGATTGGTGAAAATCCGGCCAAGGCCGTTTTTGAAACCAAAGCGAGTGTGAAATCAGTCGATCCTAGTACCCTTGTTTCCGCCTCGGGCGCCAAGATCCCGATTGTGAACAATGCAGCTCCGATCATCAGCAATTCAGGACAAATAACAGGTACAGTCATCGTTTTCAGAGACTTTTCCGAATACATGGAACGACAAAAACAAATCGAGTTCCTAAGTTTTCGCGACCCTCTGACCGGTCTTTACAACCGTCGGTACATGGAAGAAACAAAAGCCAGAATGGACAGCGCAAAAAACCTGCCGCTGACAATTATGATACTGGATGTAAACGGGCTTAAGCTCACAAACGATGCCTTCGGTCATAAAGCCGGAGACGAACTGTTGAAAACGGTTGCCGATATTTTAAAAAGCGTATGTAGAGCAAACGACGTGTGCGCTCGTGTGGGCGGCGACGAGTTCTTTATTCTGCTGCCTCATACGGACGAAAACAGCGCGGAAAAGATCAAGCAGAGGATCATTAAGGCATCAATGAAAGCAAAGCTTGATTCAGTCGTCGTATCGCTTGCTATCGGATATGCGATCAAAAGTTCTATGAAGGAAAACATTGACCACACGATCATCAACGCCGATAATCTGATGTATAGAGAAAAGCTAAAGTTCGGAAAAACCATGAGAAATGAAACAATTGAAACCGTGCTTAGAAATATCAATTTCAAGTACGACAAAGAACAGATACATACGGAAAGAGTTTCCCAATACTGCGAGGCTATTGCAGTTGCAATGGGTATGAGCGAAAAAGAGATAAGCGACACGAAAATTGCAGCCTCTTTACACGATATCGGCAAAATAATGGTCCCCCCCGAGCTTTTGAATAAGCCGGGAAAACTCACGAACGAAGAATATACGATTATAAAAAGGCATCCAGAGACTGGCTACCAGATTCTCAGGTCGGTAGATGAGTATGTTACGCTGGCAAAATATTTGCTTTATCATCATGAACACTGGGACGGAAAGGGTTATCCGGAAGGACTGTCGGGCGACGCCATTCCGCTTCAAGCAAGGATTATTGCCGTTGCCGACGCATATGAGGCCATGACGGCGGCCAGGCCTTATCAGAAAACCAGAACCGCAGAAGAAGCAAAAGCTGAGCTCAAGCGTTGCGCCGGAACACAATTTGATCCGGAAATCGTAAACATATTTCTGGAAAAGGTTCTGGGTTAGTGGCATTTTCACCCATAAAACAATTAAAGCAAAAGGGGGGCATCCATTCCCTTTTGCTTTATTGTTTCCGAATTAAAACACAGTGGTTTTTTTAAGGTGCTCCTTTGCCGGACGGCCATTGTTTTTCAATATCTGTCCGCTAAAAGCTCGTCTATGAATGAAAAATCCACTGCTTTTTCGATTTGTTTCACTAAATGTGTTTCTGGTATCTTGTCGTATAGCATGCTGTAAAAGGATAGTTGCTTATCTTTTTCCCGTAGCATGACAAACCCTCTTCCTCTTTGGTTTTCATGCTCCTATTATATCTTTTCCCCTTTTGGGGACTTTTCAATGGTTTCGGACGGTTCTGAAGTTGAATTTTATGCTTAAGGATTTTGAGAAGAGTAAAAGAAAAACAAGCATATAACTGCACAAGATTTAGGAAAGCTGGAGCGTTTAACAGATTAAGCAGAGCAGATATCCTGAAAGTATAGACCGAAAGAACAACCATGACGCAGGCGACACACCCGAACGAATGAAAACCATAATATACTTGGTCTGCAGGAGAAGCCGAGGGACGGTTTGCAGATCAGACTGCGTACTTACTAACATGGCTTATGCAGTCCTCGAGTACAGATATTTGCGTCTCGAATGCGTGTGGAAAGCTTCGCTTTTATCGGACTGCGCCACGCCTTTCTTTTGCGCCTTGAGCGCCTTGGCAGATGTTACTTTCCAGTCTGAGCGTAACCTTTCTTCGTTGATATCATTTTTTGCGCAGTTTTAGCTGGGCTTTGGTTTTTGTACGCTTTTTTCAAGATGGGTACGTGGAAAACCGTCCCTGTGGTTATGCTACAACTAATAGCTGCGCATCATCCTATCAGGGAAATCAATCAATTACCTTAACTGAGGTTATCACCGGTTGGTCTGCCTTATATACAGTCCCGTTTTTGTCCTGCACAGGTGTATCCTCGCAGATTCTGTCAACAATATCCATACCGCTTGTTACATGCCCGAAAGCCGCATATGCCCCATCCAGAAAAGCGCTGTCCTGATGAACAATAAAAAACTGCGAGCTTGCACTGTCATAACTTACATCGCTTCGCGCCATTGAAATAACGCCTCTCAGATGGGATATGTTGTTTTCAACCTTATTTACGGAAAACTCGCCTTTAATCGTGTTTTCCGAGCCGCCGTATCCGGTCCCTTCGGGATCGCCGCCCTGGATCATAAAACCGGAAATAATGCGGTGAAGCGTCAAACCGTCATAGAAACCGCTCTCCGCAAGACCGATAAAGTTTCCGACTGTGATGGGCGCGGTATCTCCGTCCAGTTCTACGGAGATCACTCCGTAGTCCGCCACTTCTATTTCAACATGATGTATTCCGGTCATCGGTGGATAAGATTCTGGTGCGGGACTCTCCGTCTCTTTGACTTTTTCACCGCCGGATCCGCATCCGGAAAATACCGTCAATAACAAAACTAAAACCAGACATACTACTTTCTTCATCCGACTGTTTATCTCCTTGTGTCAGGAATGATGTATCCCCTTTTATCTGCGTAGATTGAATTTCCTTCGCAAGTATAGCTAAAATTCAAATACTCGTCAACATCGTATTTGTTTTTTACAGCATTGCTGTATAATGAAAACCAGCAAAACCTCATGCCGCATCATCTGATTTTGCAGAATAAAATATTTTTTACCGGAGGTCAAGCGAATATGAAAAACCGATTTATTTTGCTTGCTATATTTGCCTTATCTATTTTTATTTTTACCAATGCCTGCAAAATTGTGAAAACAGGCCGGAATGATGTTGAAGATGCGCCCGTCACCGACGCCCAAGCCTCCAATGTCGTCACGCAGCAACCCGAGCCATTTGATATTTCTCCCACACCGACGCCCGCGACAGCTATTCCCTCATCTAACCCAATGCCGTCCCGGACAGAGCTGACGCAACCAGAACTGGATTTCTTCACCGAATATTTCGGCAGGGTTGAAAACAACGGCTTTTTACTCTCCGAGTATGACAGTCCCGAATACATCGATCTGTATGAGGTGTTTTATACGGGCGCTGGTATTGACCCGGAATCCATCAGCGATGAGGAATTAAACGACTATCTCAATGCGATTGACGCAAGCGAGGTCTATACCGACCTTCTAAAGCTGACCACCGTACAACTCAACGTCCATCTGTACGAAAAAACCGGTTTATCCTTAAATGATTTCGCATACGGCCTACACTATTTATACCTTGAGAAATATGACGCATATTATCTGCAGCGCGGAGACACCAATTACAATTTTCTCGAGTGCTTCGAAGGTTATAAAACGAATACCGGCATCATTGTGATCCGGTGCCGCGCCGTAGAAGGCTACGGTCAGGCTGTTGAAAGCTGCACGGTCACGCTCGAAAAATCCGGAGGCAAGTATCTGTTTTTGGCAAACACGGTGGAATTCATGTATTGACATATGACCAAAAATGGCTGCAGGTTCAGTGTCATATATAGTCTGGGGTTCATATTTCTTAGTGTTCCTGCGGTGTTGGCGGTTTCTGTGGGTGTTATGGTGGAGCGCCCCCCAATCCTTGTACCAATTCCAAAGTTAGTATAGATATGGTAAACTAACAAAAAGGAGCTGTCATAAATAGGATGCGCAATGAAGGCACCAAAACCAATCACAAGCGATTGGAGCGTATCTGGCGCGAGAATGATGTCATCGAGGCATTGGCTTTCAAGTCTCGATGTGAAGACGACCAGCATGGAGCCAAGCAGTCCCTGGGAGAATGAGTATTGCGAGAGTATTAATATTTGCGTTTATACAAGGAGTGAGAAGATAATGTATCAAAGAAGCTCAAAGTATTATAAAGGCTGTGACGATGTCCTTTTGGCTGTTGACCTATACCGTCCCGTTACCGATGAACGCGTCCCCCTGCTTATGCAATGCGGATATTTTGATCGCAGAAAGCAGTTTGAAATGCATACGGCTGATTATGAGCGTTTTCTCAATGCCGGTTATGCCATAGCCCTTCTTGAGCCGCGGGGTAACGGCGCCTCCTTCGGCGTGAGCGAGGGTTTTTTTGACCGCAACAGCGGCAAGGACATAGCCAGTGTTTTAGATTCCCTGACAAGCGAAGACTGGTGTACAGGTCGCGCCGGAATGTTTGGCGGCTCAAACCTGGGACAGAGTCAGCAGCTTGCTCTTGCTGCAGCACCTAAGTCACTAAAAGCTATAATCCCGCAGGATGCCAACCCGAACTTTTATTATCAAAACTTCACTAACGGAGCCTGCTCATTGCCGGATATGCCGGGCTTTCAGGAGTCTGTCAATCCGGGAACTCCGGTAGATGAGGATTTCGACGGCAGCATGGCAGCGGAGGCGGCAAGGGAACACAGCCGCAACCTGGGCTTCTTAAAACAGTATCTTCCCAATATGTACAGAAATACGGTTAATCATAATATTGGCTATGCACCAAATCTTGATATATCGGCCTGGGAAAAGAATGAGCTTATACGGCATAACGGTATTAATATATATCAGGTAGGCGGCTGGTTTGACCCCGGCTGCACCGGGGAGATGCTAGGCTATAAGGTCTGGGGCGGAAAACTGCGCATTGGCCCCTGGGGTCATGTTGCTGCGGGCAGAGACAGCACGACAGGCTACAATCTGGTAGACGACCAGTTAAGTTTCTTCGATGCAGTCTTGAAGGGTATTAGAAAGGACCATTTATGTTCTCCCCCGATTAGCTATTATACCCTCGGCGAAGAAAAATGGCATTATGCCGCAGACCTTCCGCTGGATAATCAGTCCATTATAGAGCTTTCTCTGGGTGCAGACGGTGTTCTTGGCAGCAGTGAAAAGGGATTGATAGAATATAAGGTTACTGATGGCAATGTCCTATACGACGGCTGGGGTAAGCTTAACAGGAGGGTGGAGAAGAGCCTTTCAGAACTGGATAAAGCAAGTGCTGTCTGGACAGGTGCTCCGCTGACAAAAGATCTTGAGCTGACAGGAATAGGCTCAGTGGAGCTTAAGGTTAGATCCACTCACCCTGACGGCAACTTCATAGCCGTACTTGAGGAAGTAAGACCGGACGGTTTTGTTAAGTTCATAACCGACGGCTGCATAAGGGCTTCCCACTCCAAGCTCCACCGTAATTCAGCCTGGAATTCCATGGGTCTTCCCTATCACAGAAGCTTTAATGAAGACTCAGTCAGCCTAAGTGAAACGGAACCTACTTCGCTTTACTTCAATCTTGAAGGTATATCCATAATAATTCCCAGGGGCAGCAGACTGAGATTGTCGGTGCACTGTCGCAACTCCGTCTATAGGGAACCGGAGGGCTGCCCCGCCGAGCCGCCGCTTGTGAAGTTTCACTGTCCTTCTGTACTTAAGCTTCCGGTTATAAACCCTTGCGTTACCCGTTTTGAGGGTAATGACAGTGTGTTGTATGCTTTTAAGCGTGCTGTCTATTTGCATAAGGAAAATCACTGGGCGTGTTGGCTCTGCAAGCAGGTTTATCCCTGCGGTGACGAGATACGCTTCGAGACGGAAGCCTTCACAGCTATCCGTAAAACATCGAGTAATAAGATGACCATATCTGTTCCCGAGCTTGATTTTTATGGTGTAGGAACCATGCCCGACAGGCTGTCGGTCGAGGATAAAAGGCTCTGGGTTGCATCTGTACCTGTTCCCAAGGAGGCTAAGGGTCAGGTGAATCCCCAGCAGATTAACACCCTCGACTTATATATGGAGCTTAAGGTTCCTCCGACACCCGGAAAGCACCCCTGTGTTGTTTACATACACGGCTTTGGAGAGCCTATACGCATTTCCCCCTTCAGCCTTATAGGGCCCTATATTGACCGTTTTATAAGTGCAGGTATTGCTTTAGCCTCTATAGATTACCGTCTCTCTCCCCCTGCCCAGTGGCCGGCCTGCGGAGATGATGCCAAGGGGGCCATACGTTACCTAAAAGCCAATGCGGATAAATTGGGCCTTGATAAAAATCGTTTTGCTGTATTCGGCGGTTCTATGGGCGGACATCTTACCGCCATGATAGCAGCCTGCAATGGTGACAAGCTCACCGAGGGATACATAGGTGGAAATGCAGAACAAAACAGCTCAGTTAAAGTGGCAGCCGCATTTTTCCCCTTTACAGATTTCTTCGGTTTTGGGGATGACTGCGCCAGAGTGTGGCCCCTGCAGCCGGATAAGGTTGCCCGCTGTGACGGCCCTGATGCCCCTCTTGGCAATATGATAGGCTATTTCGGACCCGGTAAGGGCATGGGCGAGCTTAAGACTCACCAGTTCGAAAACGATCCTTACTATAAAGAATATTTACAGAGAGCTGTTGAAGCAAGTCCTATCAGCCATGTAACAGAGCATAGCGCACCTATGGCTCTTGTCCACGGTATATATGACTGTCCCATTCAGGTTCCTATGGGGCAGAGTGTGCGAATGTTTGAAGAATATACCCGCAAGGGCGTAAAGTCCCTGCTGCTGTGCAATAACAACAGCATTTTTGGCTCCGACCCGGAAATTCAGGAAGCAGTCTTCCGCTTTATCATAAGCCGGATCTAAAAATAAGCGTGAGATTGCTTATCAAAGCTATCTCGCGCTTATTAGCTGTTTGTATTAGTTCTTCGGTTCAGGGGGACGCTTCTGGCCGCCCAGCAGCTTTCTCATTGTTCTGGCGGTATACCTGCCAAGCTGTGACTGGCGGCTTGAGATTAGCATACAGTCATCTGCCTCGCTAACGCAAAGATCCATCAGGTCACCGCAGAACTCACCCACCGGAATATAGAATTTACCGCAGAGCTGCACTGACGGCTTTTTCATTGAGCGGTAGCCCTCTTCCCAGTGAACCATGGTGCTGCCGGCGTAGAATACAGCAACCTTACCATCGTCAAAGGTCACCTTTACTCTTGTGCCGGCGTTAAAATGCTCAACCACAGCACCAAAGGCGGCGGCAAAGAACTCGGCCGGAGCGAAAAGAGCACCAGTTTCCAGCATCTCATCAAGACCGAAGGAGCCGAATCCGCCTCCTCCCATAGGAGCAAAATACCTTACTATAGCGTTCTCGTCTCCGCCCATGGATACAATGCGGTCTTTTTTATAGATAATTCCGCTGCCGAGAGAAAGAACATAGGCATTATCATCACCGGTAAGGGGGCAATCAACGCCTGTGTTTATATGCTTGCCGTTCTCGTTTATCCAACCTGAATACATACGCTCCCAGAAGGTTTGAGCTTCGTCCGGAGGTTCCCTGTGCCCCATGTCTCTGACCTCCCAGTAAACAAGGTCCGCTTTCTCCCCTTTATAGAACAAGAAATTATCCTTACCTTTTACCGTAAGCACAGGCAGCGGGGTAAGACCGTTTGGCTCCTCCCATATTTCCTTATTAAGGTCATTCATTGAATATCGAAGCTCATAAATGTCGGCGGTCGGTTCGCTGCCCGGTGCTCCGCCCAGCACATCCTTTTCGCCCCTCATCTGTATAACAGGGAGTGCGCCGGCCGGCTTTTCCCCATCCTCAAAGAGATAGGCTGCGGTGGGACCTGTTGCGAAACCGGCAGCTGCCAGAATTTCGGGATGCTTAAGCGAAAATGCCAAGGTCATCTGATCGCCGTTTGACATTCCCTGCATGTAAATACGGCTTCTGTCTATACTATACTGGTTGCAGACTGTCTGTATCAGGTCGTAAAGGAATTGCACATCACGTTCACCTAAAGCCCAGGTCTGATAACCGGGACTGTTGGGATATATAACAATAAGTCCCTTTTCCTCAGCAAGAAGATGCCAGGCTGTCATCTTTGTCCAGCGCATGCCATCCATTCCCCCGCCGTGGAGCTGAACTATCAAGGGATATTTTTTACTTGGATCATAGCTCTCGGGTACATACTCGTACCAAACATTGTTCATGCCTTTAACAAGCTCTGCCTGTCTTTCAATCAGGTGCTCAGGTTGAGGACAAGAATGCATGGGGCCAAGGTCAATATTCCCTACTGCTCCATGGAACATACCCATAGACTTCATCACGCTACCTCCTTATAATATTGCTCGTATGTTTTGCATAATCAATTATTTTCCATGCTATCAATAATAACATGACAGAATTATCCCGTAAACAAAATATGAGGTATAAGAAGAGAAAAGCTGATAGAGAAATAACATTATCAGAAGGAATGATATTGTGTTTAAAGATAATATAGTTTACTGCAAGCAGGGTTTACTGCGAGGAGCTTCGGAAAACGGAATTACCGTTTTTAGGGGTGTGCCCTTTGCACAGCCTCCGGTGGGGGCGCTTCGCTGGCGGGAACCCCAGCCGCCTCACTCCTGGGGAGGAATCAGACCGGCAGTCTCTTTCAGCGCCATACCTGTACAGAGGCATTTCGGATTCGGCGGAAATGAGGCTCAGCTTTGGCAAAGCGAGGACTGTCTTTACCTAAATATCTGGACACCAGGCTTGGATCCCGAGGATAAGCTGCCTGTTTTTGTCTGGTTTTACGGCGGGGCCTACATGGGTGGCCGTGCCGATGACCCCAGCTATGACGGATCAGGCTTTGCGAAAAAGGGCGTAATTGCTGTAACTGTAAACTATCGTGTAGGTACGCTGGGTTTTCTCTGCCATCCTGATATGAAGAGTGAGAGTCCTTATGGAACAGGCGGGAACTTTGGTCTGCTTGATCAGATAGAAGCGCTTAAATGGCTGAGAGTGAATATTACTGCCTTTGGAGGAGACCCTAGTAAAATTACCATTGGCGGGCAAAGTGCCGGCAGCAACAGCTGCAATAACCTGATGTGTTCGCCTCTGTCAAGGGATTTGTTCCGCTATGCTATAAACCAGAGCGGTGATGTGTTCCAGTCTGACCGGGATATAAGCTTTGATGCAGCATCGTCGGGCGGTCTCAGACTTGCGGCGCATTTTGGCTGCAAAACCCTCAATGAGCTTAGAAAGCTGCCCGTATCTGAGATAACAAGGGGCGATTATGATGCAGGCATGGCAACGGGAGCTGTCTGCACCCCTGTTATAGACGGCGCAGTTATTCCCGAATCTCAGGGAAACATGCTGCTTAGGAACAAGTCTATGAGAATACCCATTATTCTCGGTTCCAACCTGGACGAGGGCAGCAGCGGCCCTGGAGATTATTTAAAAACAGTCACGGATCGCTTCGGCTTGCCGAAAGGTATGTACCCCGGCGGCGAGAAAACCAGCGAATCCGTTATGCGCCTTGCCAGAGACTATTGGTATGCCCGTCACCTTGCCTGGGCAAAAATCCGAACCGAGGATTTAAAAATACCAACCTGGCAGTATGTCTTTGCTCGCAGGCAGGAACCTATGGGTGCCATGCACGGAGCAGAGATTCCTTATGCATTCCAGACCCTTTATAATAACCCGAATCCCATGTTTAAGTACACGGAACAGGACACCAGATTAATGGATATAATCAGCAGCTACTGGGCAAATTTCATAAAAACAGGTGACCCTAACGGAGAGGGACTGCCCCGCTGGGATAAAAAGATCCCTGATTCCGGCCACATGAGACTCGACCTTGACTGCTATATGGAAGGTGATTACATACATGTGGAGGATAGCGTCGTCTTTCCCGTAGTATATAAGTGGATGAAGGCCCGAGCAGAGGGTATAATTGATGAATAATTATAAGGATTCAGCAAATATGCCGCACCCTCTGAGTATATACTTATAGGTCTTGAATCAGCCTTGCAACAGAGAAGAAAATATCTTTGGATTGTCTTTAAAGTTTAAATCTGGTTATGATTTATCGCTCCGCAGAAACAAAATTTGCGTAAGGACGCTCGACTTGAATTGCGAGTTTCCAGTTATCGCAACCCAGCAAAATTTGATTATGGAAGAGCACCTTGGTATTTAGTAAAGAAACAGGACTTGAGTTTGTTGAGGCGAGACTTATCATGACATCTGAAAACTATGTATACAAAAAAGAAGTTGACTGGTCACTATTAACAGAAGGACTCACACTGCCATTTGATAACCAGGTTGTGTTTGGCCAGATTATGGGACGCTTCTTGCAGCGAGGAGAAGTTTGAAAGATAAGGATTTTAGCCGCTGTTAAAAAGGACATAGCAAAGCAGACCGTCTCGAGACGATCAAAATTTTCGAAAGAGGTTTAAATTTAAGTGCTCGCAGGCTGGGTGATCAAAAAGCCTTGCCTTTGCAGAATATAAATTGCCTGCTCTACAGAGACCTCTCGGTGAGAAGGCAATTCATCTAAAAAGGAGTCAATAAAGGAACATATCTGGAAAAATACTGCTATGTCGATTGGAAGATTTAAAAAGAACTTTTGTCGCAAAAGACTTCCTGAAGAGTATCTGGATTTGCCCGATACTGCGATGATACCTGTCTTTCCCAAGAATCAGGTGTATGTCATCGTTGCCGGCGATCATCGTGGCACACCAATGATGCAGGGATAGCAAATGTCAGGCCCCGCTATTGCTTCAATAGACAAATGGCGATAGCATAACTCAGTATCGAACAGAAGAGAGGGATATTAATGGTTGGAACCCGGAAATGTGCTGCACTGGATCCACGTGCGACTATGAATGATATTCAACGAATACCGCTTACGCCAAGATTCCAAGATTTGAATAACAAAACGATATGCTTTATTGAAATGCTTGTGGATTCTGGGTTTGAAGAACTCATGGCTAAAGCAACCAGTTACTTAAAGCTGAGATACCCCAAAATTGAAATTAATCAGATTAATAAACAGAGCTTATCTGGCACTACCAATAATGAATCCTGTAATAATCTGGTTCGGGATGCTGACGCTTTTGTCTGTTTTGCGGCGCCTGCTACCTCCGTTACATCAGATGCAATTAGTTGGGCATCACAATATCTAGAAAATGATGGCTTGCCTGGGGTTTGCGTTATATATGACTATCTTGTAGAGACTGCTAAAAATGCTATCCGGAGAGAAGGGGCTATGATTCGGTATGTAACCGTTCCCTTCCCATATAGCGATATTCCAACAGATTCTATGTCAAGAATTCTGGAGCAGATTGAACGAGGATTGACAAAACCGCTGAACGCCGATGAGTGCAGAACAGGAATATTTAGTTTTGAAAAGACGCCGAGAGTTTGTATTGAAGGGACACTTTCCGAAATACAAGACTATTATTACAGAATGAACTTTACAGACGGACTTCCGATTATACCGCCAACAGAAGAGAATGTTGCTGAAATGCTAAAGGGTACCTCTCATCAGCCAGACGAAGTGGTTACAACAGAAATGGCACCTGAAAAAATGAAAGTGACTGTTGAAAACGTTGCGATAAATGCCGTAATGGCCGGAGCAAAACCTCAATATATGCCGGTTTTGCTCGCTGCAGTAGAAATACTGGGATCAAATCCAGCATTTTGTGCAACGGTTAAGTCAACTAATTCCTTTTCATTTATGCAGGTGATTAACGGACCTATTAGAAATGAGCTAGAGATGAATTCCGGTACGTATGCTCTCGGCCCTGGAAATATGGCAAACGCCGTAATCGGGCGTGCTCTCCGGTTGTTTCTTATTAATTTGGGAGGATTGCGCATAGGCGTTAACTTAATGGGCGTTCAGGGCAATACCAGTAGTTATACTTTCGCTTTCGCTGAAAATGAGGAGAATAGTCCATGGGAATCTCTCGCCGTTGAAAAAGGGTTCAAGAGAGAAGAAAGTACGATTTCAATATTCAGCGGCGGTTGGAGTTATCTGGGCAATTACATGTCTGGAAACCTTACCAAACTGCTTGAGGGCGCTTCAAATTTTGACCCCATAAATGGACTGACCATTCTATTCTCGCCACGCCAAGCAAAAATTCTTGCTGAGCAGGGACATACCAAAACTTCTATTAAAAAATATATCTGGAAGAACACCGCGTTGCCACTCGGTAAATTTAAGGAACACTATTACTATTCTCATTTTGTGCTACCCGATATTATAGGTGATGGATTATCATGGTCCAAAGATTATTTACATCTTCCAAATGACGTAATGGTGCCCATTTTACCATATGATCAAGTAAATGTGGTTGTTGTTGGAGATCCTCAGGGAACTCCCATGATGCAGGGCTGGCACATGTCAAGACCTAGTACAGCTTCAATAGACAACTGGAGATAGCATAATATTTCTGAAAAACGAACTTTATCGCAACATAGGGTGAAGCTGACTTCTGCGGGTTCAACCGCCGCCTTTTTATACGGCTTACTCCTGAGCGTAGCTTTAAACCTCTTGTCGGGAGCATTTCCCACAGACCTCCCCGGGTAAGAACGATAGCATTCACCTCGTAGCCGCCTCATCTACTGTATGGGATTCGGGCAGCATTAGACTTCTCCTTGTGTGGCAGGGTCGCCCGCTCCAATACAGCCTTATATGCGATTACTGTTCGTCGATCCGGGACTTTGCCTCCGGCTTCCTTCAGATTCCGCCCCGCGGCGGACACCCTTGCCTTCGTCTAGCGCTTCCTGCTACCGAGCGCGTAGCGGACTTTCGCCGCCAAGTTATCGCCCATACGGGGCGCACGAACAAAGCCGGGGAGTATATCGCTCCTCGGCCTTTTCGCCCCTTTTCCGGCAGGGGTGGTAATATAAAATTTGCAGTAATTTGCATCGTAAGCGAGCACAAAATAGTACAAACGGGACACTTCTAAAGGCATGTACACGAAATTAGTTCTGATCTCAAGAATGCTTAAACTTTTTTATAGGTATTGATTTCACCGGGGTTTTCTGAAAGCTCACCGAGCTGCGGGATGATATCTTGAAAATGCTTTGCGGCCATATGGTTATTTAGCGCTTCCGTGCTCTCCCACTCTTCGATCATGGTCAGTATCTGCGGATTGTCCGTATCCTGATACAGCTCGTAGCTCAGGCAACCCTTATCGTTTTTATTGGTCTCCTCCACAAGCTTTTTGCCCAGACTGATGAATTCCGATACCTTGTCTGCTTTTATTATGTTCTTTGCGACTACTTTGATCACTTTCCATTCCTCCGTATTTTAGTATTGTATCTAGAGTTACCCGAGAAGCTTTACGGTGTCTTTCAGCTTGTCAATGATCTCGATCTGCTGCGGGCATACTTCCTCGCATTTCCCGCAGGTTATGCATTCTGCCGGATTTTCGCTGCCGAACATCATGGCCAGCCGATATTCACCTTTCGCGCCGTTCAGGTCATTGAAAACCATTTTCCGATTCATTGCCGTAAAGAAATCCGGGATAGCTATATTTTTCGGACAGTCTTTAACGCAGTACCGGCAATTTGTGCAGGGGATCGATGGAATTGCGTCCAGTGCCTCCCGCGCTTTATTGATCACGTCCAACTCGGCCGCATCAAGCGGCTTGAACTGCTCCATATAGGATAAATTGTCTTCCATCTGCGCGACATTGGACATTCCGCTGAGTACAGTAATGATGTTTTCAAGAGAAGCCGCAAAGCGGATTGCCCAGGACGCAACAGACGCTGTTGGATTGGCGCTTTCAAATATTCTACGGACGCTCTCGGCGGGATTGGATAACGCACCGCCCTTTACCGGCTCCATCACAACGATAGGCTTGTTGTGCCTGAGTGCCGTCTCATAGCATTTCCGGGACTCCACCGAGCCGTTCTCCCAGTCTGCATAATTGATCTGAAGCTGCACAAACTCCATATCCGGATGCTCATTTAATATGGCTTCGAGCACATCAGCTCTGTCATGGAACGAAAAACCGATATGCTTCACCAGCCCCTCAGCCTTAAGCTCCCGGACATAATCCCAGATCCCAAAATCATCAAAACTCTTCTTCCTGTTTTGTCCTACATTATGCAACAGGTAGAAATCTATATACTTTGTGCCAAGCCGCTCCATCGAGATATGGAACATATCTTTGGCTTCCTTCTCGTTTTTTGCCGTCCAGGCAGGCAGCTTTGTTGCAATCTGGAAACTCTCGCGCGGATATCGATCGATCAGCGATGTTTTCAGAGCCTCTTCTGATTTCCCGTTCGCATATCCGAACGCGGTATCAAAATAGGTAAAGCCTTTTTTCATAAATAAATCGACCATCTGTTTCGTCTGTTCGATATCAATATCTTTTCCACTCATTGGAAGCCTCATGAATCCGAAGCCGAGCTTTGGATTTTTTTCACCAAGGTATGCCATTTTATTCCTCGCTTTTTTTATCTCTAAAGTGCCCTCTGCAGCGGGCGCTTTGTACCTACGATCTTTATAATATTGATTTATATTATCAAAGAAACAGGGATAAGTTTCGGGGGTATGCGCGCCTTTTTACCCCGGTGCGAATACCCCCGATCGTAATACTATGTCAGCCAAGCATATTTTCTGTTCTGGCAATCAGATCGTTTTGCAATTCTGCTGCAAGCTCTATAAAATATGCGGAATATCCGGCAACACGCACAACAAGGTCACGATGGGATTCGGGATCCTGCTGCGCGGCACGCATGGTATCTCCGCTGACGATGTTATACTGAACCTCCATACCGCCGTCTTCAAAAAACGTTTTGGTCATGTCACGCAGGGCAGCCTTTGTCTCCTCGGAGTTTACCGCGGAAGGATGGATTTTCAGGTTGACAGCCATGCCGTCCATGAAGCGCGTGTGATCAAAGCAAATTGTTGAGCCAAAAACGGCTGTTGGTCCGTTTTTGTCTCTGCCCTGCGCAGGTGACATCGCGTCCGCTATGGGTTCGCCTGTCTTTCTGCCGTCCGGGGTAGCCCATGTTGTATATCCCTGAACGATATGATCAGCAGCTCCGTACATACCCGCCTTATAGACCTTTGACCGGTTGCTGTAGCATTCCGAGCAGATTTTATAGTATGTGTCAACGACAAAGGCGAGTTCCTCGTCAGCATACGGGTCGTTGTTGCCGTAGTGCGGGACATTTGCCAGGATATACTGCCGTAAAGTCTCGTAACCTTCCCAGTTTGCCATAACCGCATCGTATAGCTCTCTGGTTGTACAGATTTTTTTGTCAAAGCACATGTACTTAATCGTCGTAAGCGAATCGGCCACCGTCGCAAGGCCCGTTGCGGTCCCACCGTAGGAATTGTACTTTGCTCCACCCACCGTGCAGTCCATGCCCTTTTCCATGCAGCCTACAATGCCGATGGACAGGCCGGGATGCGGGGAATTATAGACAGTTAGAAATTCTGTGTAGTTGTGTATCGTCACATGCATTTTCAGCACATAACGCGCCATGTCCTCAAAGGCTTTGCGAACCTCATCCATTGAGTTCATTTCATACAGATAACCGGTATGAAGCCTGGCCTGCTTTCCGTTAAACGGGTTAATACCGTTGTTTATTGCCATGCCGAGAACGACACCGTAGTGTACACTGGCGTGCGGAGCGTTCAGTCCGTTGCCTGCCGGGTAATCGTTCCCTGATCCGACAATTTCCTGACAACCGATCAGGCTGTAGTCGCGGGCATCCTCCAACTCGAAATCGAGTTCTTTCATCAGCCCCGGAATAATCACCTCGTCATTTTGGAACAAGGGCAGCCCGCCAACCAGCTTGCTTGTTTCAATGGCACAGTCCCAAAGCTCTACCGGTGTGTTTTTGTTGATACGCAGCGATATGGTCGGGTCGTGGAGCAATAACCTGCCGACAGTTTCCAAAACCATGAAGGTGATCGGATTTGTCGCGTCCTCGCCGGTTTCGGGAATAACACCTCCGATGGTTGTATGCTGATATGTGTTGCCGATACCCTGTGTATTGACGCCCTTTCCGCCCCAACCGCCGTAAAAGCAGTTGGCTTTCAAAAAGAACGCATCACAAATTTCCTGCGCCTCGTCGAGGGTAAGCGTTCCCTTCTCCAGATCAGATTTCAAAAACGGCCAGGTGTACTGGTCGAAGCGCCCGAACGCGCTGGCTGGATACCCGCCTTCGAAACTGAGGAAAAGCTGATATAACATCGCAGCCTGGCAGGCCTCCCAGAAGGTTCTGGCCGGATTCACCGAAATCCAGGCAAGTCCATCCGCCATTTTTTCAAGCTCGGCCTTGCGTTTGGGTTCAACGCATTCCTCCGCTTTTTTCGCGCAAGCTTCAGCATAGCGCTTGACAAGCGTGATAGCCGCATCACATGTGATTTCCGCAGCCTTATAGAACATGTACTTATCCATGTCCCCGCCCATCAAGTTGCCCCTGTGTTCTTCCATCCAGTCGGTAGCCTGCTTTTTTATCGCACCATATCCGACATTAATGATTTTTTGGAAGCCCGGGGTCAAGTGTCCAGCGGGAATCATCATAACCGCGGCCTGCGGTCCGCCATAATCATCGACGCCCAGACTCGCAAGCTCGTCAAGACAGTCAGGTCTAAACGCATCACCGACAGCGGCTACGGTTTTTCCGTCCCAATAGTTTCTGATCGAGCAAAAGTTTTCATAATCCTCTACGGCCATACAGGCTTTCTGATCCTCGTCATCAGGATTATGGTACATTCCGTCCTCACGTATGGTCCAGCCGTTTCTTTCCACAATCATCGGTAGAAATTGTGCGCCCATCCATTCGGGACTCATGCTGGATCCTAAAAAGGCCTTTCCCTTGTTACCGACGATAAGCTCAAAATCCTCTATCCGGATCGTCTTTCTTTCTGCGATCGCCTTGGCGTAAAGCGGCCTTCTGATAATCGGCGGAACATTGCCGTGCTGCTTATGGACATCGGTAACGATCATCGCTATCTCGGAATCAATGTGGGTTGTTCTGTTGCGTATAAGCTCCCGCATATATTTGATCCGCTCCGTCGCAGGCTTAAATGTATACATGAATATCCCTCCAAATTTCATTTAATTCCAATAACTCATATATATATATTATACTATCTGCCTCTTGCCGTGTCCATACAGAAGTTTCATCCTTACTGCAGAATTCCCGCTCACACTATGTAACATGAAGGTTACATAAGCCTGTTATTTATAAGCGCCTCCGATATACTCCGGGCCGGTCACGATAGAAAAATGGAAGATTGGCCGGTCAACCTTCTTGATGCTCAACGGCATATGGCTCATCCCTGCCGGGACAAAAATCATCGATGACTTCGTAAGCGTGTGCTTCTCACCGTTGAGCTCAAGCTCAATAACAGCGCCCAGATCATGCTTATCTTCAGGGTTGCTACCGATAAACCCGATCAGTTCGTCATATTCATGGACATGCTCTTCAAAAACAGGATCTCTTTCCGGAACAGCGTAATACCAGGCAGTATTCATCTGAAACGCACCCGGAACGACATTGTTGTCAATCCAGAGGATTCGATTTGAGAATTTCCGGTACATGGCTGTAAATTCCTCCGAGCCCATATCAGGTTCATGCAAATCCTGAACGATATACTTCCCATATTCGCCTTCGTTGTTCAAAAACATATTGTAGTACACTTCCTTTTTCATTTTTACACTTCAAGCTTATTTACCAAGCTCAACCGTTCTTTTGACATTTTCAACAATCGGTTCATTGCCGGTCCTGTGATATTCCGATCATATTCATAGACCTATCATATATTACTTTATGCTGAAAAACAATATCATCCTTATAACAAAGGGGCATCTTGCTGCATCCTTTCTTCACAGCATGATGCCCTTTTTGTTTTATTTATCCTCTAGGTTCATTTCGACCTCCGCCATTCTGCCTTTAGCCAGTTCCTCCGAAATATAGACCTGGCCGCATTTCGGACAAGTGGGAAGCTCATGGTAAAAATCAAAATCCATGTATTTAAAGGCAGCCTTGCGTTTTTCCAGAGGCACCCGGCAGCATTGACAGATCAGGTTTTCTTCGCTCATAATACGCTCAATGAAATTCTGAAATTCCATTGCCCTCCTCATATGATATATGTTACTCCAGAACGTCCATTCTATGGCAATAGGCGTTTAACAGCCGATAGCCCTTTTCTTCCGGTCTGTAGACGACCCAGTACGTTAAGTTACCGATCTTTTTGTGCCCGATGAAACAGTCAGTTTTAATGTCATATAGTTTACGGCCGGTTTTCTCGCAGTCTGATACGACTTTTTTAATATCGCTTTCCAAAATCCAGTCGCGGCTGAGCTTTTCAGCCAATTGCTGTTCGATAAATAATACAGTCCCGTCACCTTCGTCGGCGACCGGCGCTTCTCCGATCAGCATCTTTTTCACCTGTTCCCTGTTTTCCCGCCGCGCTGTTAGCGTCGGTGGCTCTTTATCGGCGCTGTTCAAACCCAGCAGAATGTCCAGTATATGAAAAACCGGCTTGCCGCTTTGCGCGAAAGTATCGCGGCAGTTCGTGCAGTAGGTGACATAGGTAAACTCAGATTGTGCAACCCTGTCCTCAATTACCGATTTTGACATTGTTGGATTGGCGATCATATATTGTCCGCCCCATCCGCAACAGAGCGTATCTTCTTTTTCATAAAGCAAGGGCACCATACCATACCCCGCATCGGTCAGAATTCCTCTGACCGCCTCCTGTGCGCTATGGTCAAAACGCGAGGAGCAAGGGTCAAATACGCTGATGGTCATCTCTTCCCCCGTCATCAAAGCGTCGCCGAGATCGAGGGTGTACAGGGATTGGGGTGTGCAGCCGGGCAGAAACCTGCGCAGCATCTCCGCACAGGTCGGGCAGGCTGTTATGGGTATAGGGCGCTTGAGATTCTGCCAGATTTCATTCAGTTTCTCTGTTTTTTTTGTATGAGCAGCCTCGTCTCCGGCCCAGAAGGCCGGTGCACCGCAGCAGTCAAAAAGGATCGCAGTATCAGGATACCGGTCGAGCAGCCGCGCATATGTTTCGGTCACATATCTTGGATCGCTCGCTCCGAGCTGACAACCGGGAAAGAACAAATATCGGCACATATTTTCTTCTTCCGGAAGCTTCAGCACCGAAAAGGTTTCCGCATGTTCCATATCATTCAGCCAGAAATCCGAAAAAACCTTCGGCATATCCCCCTTTGATACCATTTCCCTTCTGGCGTCCATGATGATGCTTTTGACGTCCACACCCTGCGGACAGACATCCTTGCAAATACCGCAGCTGTCACAGCTGGCTACCATTCGTGTGGCCAGTCTGTTTTTGAACACATCCAGCGGATGTACCGTTCCCTCGACTTCTTCGGCAATCTGCTTGGGGAACCGCCTGAAATAACTAATTAATGGGCAGCGCCGCAGACAGATATCGCAGTCGCACAGGATACATCGCTTTGCCTCCGCAACTGCTTCCTCCGGCGTATACCCGTCACCTGAGGGTCTGATTGGGCCGATCGGCTTTAACAGCATAGGATCCGGCCTGTTAACGGGTTTTTCTGATTCTTCCGTCTCCGTTTCGGGTCTCCTGCCCGTTTTTATATATGATTCGATCTGATTGGCCGCGTCTATCCCCTGTTTTAACGCATGCGCATGGTCCGCACCAGTAATACTCCCGCCGATAAAAACGCCGTTTCCGGGTTTTCTGAAATCTTTGCCGCCCGCTCCCGTCGCCACATAAACGGCGTCCGCCGAAATGTCGTCCAGAGATTCTACCGGACAAGATAGGCAAAACCGGCAGTCTGTATATTTAAACTGAAGTAAAATATCATCTAAAAATGATCCGTTCGGAAACCGCTCCCATAGACTTCCGCCCAGCCTGTCGGTTTTTTCATACACGATGACCTTATATCTCCGGGAAGCAAGCCGCTGTGCACAGGCAAGGCCACTGATACCCGCTCCGATCACCGCAACGGTTTGTTGCTTCGGCGGAACGTTTAATCGTAACGGCTCCTTCTTTTTTGCATGCGTGATCACCGCCTGTTCAAGCCGGTTCAACCCAACGGCTTCATCAACATCTCGGCGCTCGCAAAACGCCTCGCACGGTGAAGAGCACAGTTTCACCGCCGTCTCCGGGAAGACCATCGCATCCCTCAGCAGCCTGTAGGCCGCATCAAATCCGCCTCTTTGCAGGCGCGACATAATATTCCTGATCTCCAGCTTGAACGGACAGGCCGCAGCGCACGCAGGTACTTCTCCTCGCGTGCAGGCTGAGGCTATTTCCTTATAGGAGGTCATATGATCACCCCGATCATCTGTAAATCTATATAGCTTTACCAGTTTCCTTTGTATTTTTCTGCCTATTTAACTATATTAAAATATCTAACTTTACATTAAACGCTACTGAATCAACAGGGAGAAAGGTCTATTGACGACCTTTCTCCCTGCGCCTTGCCACTTGTTTACATGATTGTTGTTTCCGCAGGTCCGGAATAGCCTTTCCTTTTGCCTTCGACCGGATTAGCCTCAATGTCCTCGATGGTATCGAAGAAATCCGAGCCCAGGAAATAAGGTGCAGGCGGCTCTATCGTTTTGCCAGCAGCAAGAGTATCAAGTCCCTCTTTCACTTTTTGCGGTGATGCGGGCAGTTCATAAATGCGAACACCGCAAGCGTTGTAAATCGCATTGATCACAGCGACATGATCCCCCGATTGGAACATTTCCGAACAACCGGAGGAGCCGAACGGCGTATACGCCCTCGGATGGTCGATAAACCGAATATCAATATGGTCGGGAATCATATCAATGGTCGGAATTCCGGCTGCAGCAATATTCGTATGCTTTTTCACATCGTCGTAATCCTCTGTCAGCGCAAAGCCGATTGCGTGTGATATGCCGCCGTACCCCTGACCAAGCACCGCATCAATATTACCGACATTGCCCACATCGCAAACGCAAGTGATGCCGAGCACAGTCGGCTTTCCGGTTGCCGTATCGACCTCCACCTCAGCCATATAAAATGCGTACATATAAGTCGGAAGCGGATCGCCAACCCCGGTATCGGCGTTGAGCTCACAGAGCCCTTCGATTGCCGTATTGGAATAGGTTGCCTCAAACACGGTTGACAAGCCCTCGATCTTCATCTCATCATAGGTTCTGAAGCTTCCGTCTTCCTTGAGCATGGCTTTCAGCATGATCTTCGCTGTCTCAATCGTGGCAAGTCCGTTCATCATATGCGAACGGCTGCCTGCAGCCGGACCGCTGTCCGGGCAGGTTTTCGAGTCATTGGTGCGGACTTTCACCTGTTCCGGGGTCAGGCCGAGAGGCTTTAACGCCTCGAGCACAACCATGACGGTGCCGATATCTCCACCCTGTCCGATATCTTCCCAGGTGTTGTAGACGCTGACCGATCCGTCAGGATTCAATTCCAGCTTACATCCGGCGTTATCCATATTGCCGGAAGAGCAGTTATAGCCACCGAAGGCCAGGCCGACACCGCGCCGTTTTTCGGGTGTATCCCCGGCTTTTGCCCTTGCAGTCGCAGCCTTGTACAGCGGGCGCATTTCATCCATCAGGCGTTCCACCGATATCTCCCGGTAAGGATAACCGGTGGGTGCGATATCACCCTTGCGCCCGATATTGATATATCGAAAATCAAAGGGATCAATGCCTGCTTTTTCAGCCAGCATGTCGATAATCGCCTCAGATGCGGTAAACACCTGGGGCGAGCCGAAGCCCCGGTAGGTGGCGCAGTAGTTATGGTTTGACAGGGCAGCGCGTCCAAGCCCCGCGATGTTCGGGATGCTGTACGGCCAGCCGAAATAAATGACAAGGCGCTGCATTATCGGTTCGGCAAAGGAGGTATATGGTCCGATCTCGACGCCGATATCATACTGCAGAGCGGTTATTTTTCCGTCCTTATCACAAGCGATGGAGGCATTGGAATAAGATGGCGAGCGTTTGCCGCTAAAATGCATATGCTCTTCATATGACAGCGAAAGTGAGACAGGCATTCCGGTCGCCATTGCAGCCACGGCCGCCAGAGCGTAGGAACCGGGCGCCATTGACCAACCAAAGGAGCCGCCGGTCGGGTTAGTGATGATCCGGATTTTGTCGGGTGGCAAACCGATCCCTCCTGCCATCATAAACCTCGCCATTGTGATCCCCTGCGCCTTACATTGAATCGTAAGCATGTCATCGATTCCCCAATAGGCCTGAACGACGTCGCCCTCGATGGAAAGGTGCGGCTCGCGTGTGCTGTGAAAGCTACCGGATACGGAATAATTCGAATCCTCGATCAGAGTTTCTATGTTCTTATAATCACCCTTGAATAGCGGTTGTTTAATAAACTGGTTGGGTCCGTTCTGCACGGAAACGGCGCCCGGAACGACAGCATCCAAGTAGTTTAAATACTCCGGAAGCTGTTCAATTCCAACTTTTACCTTTTTCGCGGCTTCTCTTGCATTTTCTTGGGTGTCGGCAACGACAAGCGCCACAACGTCGCCGTATCGGCTGATTTTCTTTGAAGCGAGGATCTCCTGTGTTGTAAACTCAACCTCGTTTCTCAAATGACTGCTATATCCGCCTAGGTTATTGCTGCCCTGTACATCCTTTGCAGTCAAAACACGGACAACGCCCGGCATTTTTTCAGCCTCAGACGTATCAACGCTCAGGATGTTCGCGTGATGCGCAATTTTCGGCTGGACAATGGCCAAATGTAAAGTGCCGCTTGGCATTTTCTCGGCAAGATCGTCGCCGTAATCGCACAGTCCGGTCACCTTCGGTAAAGCGGAAGGTCTCGGCACGGCTGTACCGTAATACGCCTTGTCTGCGGGTTCTTTATAAGTAATGTCCGCCATGGTCCCCTCCCCGCGCATGACCTTGGCTGCCGACATAACGGCGTCCACAAGGGGCTTGTAACCTGTGCAGCGGCAAATGTTGCGATTTCGCCTGAACCAGTCGCGTACCATCTCGCGGGTCGGATCCGGGTTTTCCTGAAGCAGTGTATAAGCGGACACGATAAATCCGGGTGTACAAAAGCCGCATTGCACCGCACCGTGATATATCCAGGCTTGCTGCAGCGGATGCAGATTTCGGGGCGTCCCTATGCCTTCGATGGTCAGGATCGTGCTGTATTCTTCTACTGTTTTCATTTTCCTGACGCAGGCACGCACGACCTTACCGTTTAAGATAACTGAACAGGCTCCGCAAACGCCTGTTCCACAGCCAACCTTTGTGCCCGTAAGCCCGATCCTGCGAATCAGCACAGCCAGCGTATCTTTTTCGGGATCGCATAAGACCATTCTGTCTGCGCCGTTGATGTTCAGCCACATCTTGGTTATTTTCAATTCCATACCTCCTCGTATATCCGTCGGTTCATAGATTCTAGGTTGATTTTAACATATCGCTTAAATGTTGTCCATGTAAAGCATCACCGCTTTAGCTCGACTTTCAAAGAGTGTTTATAGCATTCCCAGTATATCCTGAGCCGATAAATCATGATTTGATCTCATTATTGACTGTAAGTTTAATCTATGCTGCAGATATATATTACTATTCACCATTAAAGGTGTAGAACAGTATTAGTTATGTAAACAGCAAAAACATCAAAGCCGGAATTGTTACGACAGAAAAAAGTGTCGTGATGAACACACCCGTTGAGGCAAGTCGATCATTTCCCCCGTATTCCAGTGCGATCATAGTCGCAGCGGTCGCCGTCGGCATGCCCGACAACACGACCAGAATACCAAGCATAAGGTCGTTTCTTATGAATAGCCTTAAAACAGCCCATGTGATGATAGGTACGACAATCAGCTTCAAGAGCGTCACCGGATACAACCGCCACTGACTGAAAACTTTCTTGACTGGGATTGATGCGAGCGTTGAACCGATGATCAGCATCGCAGCCGGCGTAGTCACCCGGCCCAAAAGATCGGCTGTTTCCGCAATAACAACAGGCGTTTCTATTTTTAGCGCAAAGAGCATAATCGCAGCAATCGAGGCAATCAATGAGGGGTTTATAAACAGCTTCAGATCGATTCTCCCTTTTTTTCCAGCCACCATAACAATGCCGACAGAAAATGCAATAATCGTAAATGGGATATTAAACAATGCAACATAAAACACAGACGCCTGGCCGAAAATAGAGTAGGTAACCGGAAACCCCATAAAACCAACATTGCCGAAGGCAATCAAAAACCGATACAGGCCCTTATCAGCCGCCGGTGCTTTTATCAGGTACGGAACCGGTATAATCAAAATAGACGCAATGACAAAGGTGCATAAAATCATCAGCCCGAAAAACAAGGCCTCATTTTCCGTCATTGTCACCTCGCCGCTCATGACAGAACTGAGGATCGTGCAGGGCATAGTAATGTTCATTACCATTTTGCTCAGCAGGCTGTTGGATGCGCCCGACATAACCTTGAGCTTATTTGCGCTGTAACCAACCGATAAAACAAGAAAAAGCACCGTCATTTGTTTGATAATCGCCGATATCTGCATATTTCCTACTAAATCTCTTCATTTCATGTATTTTACCGTATTTTATGCTCGCGAGGCGTTTATGTCAACCCGGCTATTGTGAATGACGTATTACAATTTTTTTATTGCCAGTTTTTTCGTTTCAGGTTAAACTATTTTCGATATGGCATGCTGATTGATGTGATGCATTAAAGATATGCACTCTGACATACAAGGAAAGTCGCCTTTGCCATAGATAAAATCCATGAGCTGTGTCCGGACGGGCTAGATGGGCTCGTCTCATATACGGGTATTGCTATGGGAAGGCGGATGTCTGATGTGCTTTCCGTCAATTATTTCGGAGCCATTACTTTGGCCGAAGGTGTATATGATCTTTTGAAGATGGAAAAGGGCAATTGCGCCGTGACCGTTTCCGGTTCGATTGCCTATAGCGAGCGGGGTGAATTCTTTGTCGATGAGCTTTTGACAAATTGCGGAGACGAAGAACGCATCTGCCGCTTTGTTAATACCCTGGACCCATATAAAATCGGCGGCGTTCTGTATGTATCGACGAAAATGGCTCTGGTGCGCTGGGTACGGCGTATTGCGCCTTCCTGGGCGGTACATTGCGTCAACATCAACACCGTCGCACCCGGAGCCGTTAATACCACTATCATGCCTGGCACCAGTGTAAAGGACGGTTTTTTTCAATTTATTCTGGGGCGCAATGCCCGTAGTTTACCGTCAGGAAGCCTTGATAGAACCGCTTGAGAACGCAGAAGCTCTCGCGTTTATGGTCATGCCCGGGGCGATAGGCTGCAGCGGAGCTGTTTTATACTGCGACGGCGGTACATCCGCGCTCTTGCACCCGGAAAAGGTATATTGACCGAAGAAAAAAAGATAAGCGTCTCTTCACAACTTATCGAAAGTTGATGAAGAGGCGCATAACTTTGCTGTTATTTTTCCTGACTCCGATCAGCCTTGGCTTTGTTGACCATATCGTTTTTCAATCGGTAGAGCCTTTCCGATAGATCCACATAATACTTGTGCGGATTCTCAAACCGTTTAACCTCTTCCCATAAATGTTCTGTTTGCTCAAGGCAGTAGGCTTTGATCCGGTCCAGCGGCGGGGAATGGTAAACCTTTTTACCGCTTATAAATATTGGAATCTGAAGCTCCTTTGCCGTAAAATCCTTGAGTGTTTTTCTTTTCCATGGCTCTATCGGATCGAATATTGTCAACTGCGCATTATCATCAATTATCTCATCATATAAGCCAATCTGATCAGCGATCGCCTTCCCGGTTTTTCGGTCAAAAAGCCGCCAAACCTTTTTGAAATGCGGATTTGTGATCTTGGATGAGTTTTCGCTGATTTTGATTTTCGGATATATTCGGCCGTTTTCATCTTCAACTGCTGCAAGCTTGTAAACGCCGTTGAAGACGGGCGAGCTTCCGGAGGTTATCAGCCGTTCGCCAACCCCGAATATATCGATTTTCGCACCCTGTTGTACAAGCTCTCGGATTAAGTATTCATCGAGCGCGTTTGAAGCGACAATTTTGCAGTTGGTCAAGCCCGCATCATCCAGCATAGCCCGTGCTTTTTTAGAAAGGTAAGCCAGATCACCCGAATCTAACCGAATGGCAAAATCTCTAACCCCTTGAGGGATTAAAATCTCCTTAAATACCCGGATCGCGTTCGGAACGCCGCTTTTTATCGTGTTGTATGTGTCGACCAGTAAAGTCGTGTTTTCCGGGTAAATCGAGCAATAAACCTTAAACGCTTCATATTCGCTTTCGAACATCTGAATCCAGGAATGTGCCATGGTTCCGCCCGACGGCACGCCGTAAAGCTTGTCGGTCAGCACATTCGATGTACCGTCACAGCCTCCGATATAAGCTGCCCTTGCGCCTTCGACTCCGCCGATCCCATGCGCTCTCCTCGCCCCGAATTCAAGCACGACTCGACCCCTGGCCGCCCTGACAATCCGGTTTGCTTTCGTTGCAATCAGCGATTGATGATTAATCGCCATAAGCAGATAAGTTTCAACCAGCTGCGCTTCTATAGCCTTCGCCCGGACGGTCAGAATGGGTTCGCCCGGAAATATTGGGGTTCCTTCGGGAACCGCATAAATATCACCGGAAAACCTAAAGTCGGCAAGATAGTGCAAAAACGATTCATGAAATATCCCCTTTGCGCGCAGGAATTCCATATCCTCGTTCGTAAAATGAAGGCCCTCGATATACGTAATAACCTGCTCAAGACCAGCGGCAATGGCAAAACCGCCCTGATCCGGCACGGAGCGAAAAAAAACGTCGTAATATGCCGTTTTGTTGTGAAGCTCGCTTAGCAGATACCCATTGCTCATCGTAAATTCATAAAAGTCACTGAGCATTGTAAGATTTAGTTTTGACATGATATCACCGTCTGTTTTTGTTTTTCATTCCATTGCCGACAGCGCTCCGAACACGTCGCCAAGACTACCTTGAATAAACACCAATTCATTTTTACCGGCAAACCGACCTGTGTCCACGACCTGTCTGTTGATCGTAAATATTACTGCCTTTTCGCTGTATCCCAGAAGCGAGTTAGCCGGATACACTTCAAGGGATGTTCCGCCCACAATCACGAGATTCGCTTCCCGCATCGCCTTTACCGCTTTTTCTAACCGCGATGAATCCAGCATCTCATGATACATTACCACATCAGGCCGTATCATAGCCCCGCATTTGATGCATCTTGGAAGCGGCGGCTCACCTGTAAATTCGCTTTGGTTCATTACCGAGATACCGTATGTTTCCCCGCAGCCGACGCAGTAGTATTCATTGGCCGAGCCATGAAGCTCTATAACATTCCGGCTTCCCGCTTTTTGATGCAGGCCGTCGATGTTCTGCGTAATCACGGTAACATGCTTGCCTGCCGTTTGCTCCAATTTTGCGATATATTTATGCGCGATATTCGGCATAGCATCACCGACCAGCATTGCGTTCAAGTAGAAATCATAAAATACATCCGGCTTGTCCCTGAGCATTTCGGCGCTCAGTATCGCTTCGGGTGAAAGATGCCGGTACTTTGTGTATATACCGTCCGGACTTCTGAAATCAGGTATTCCCGACTCCGTTGAGAATCCAGCTCCGCCCAAGACGGCAATATTCCGAGACTCATCGATTGCTTTTTTCAGCTTCAGTAATTCTTCTTCCATCGAAAGCACCCCTTCCGTTTTATACAATCTGCGCCTTTACCAGATTTGTTGTTCCTTTGAAACCGGCAGGCACCCCCGCCGCTATAACGACGGTATCGCCTTTGGCAGCCAACTTCATTTTTTTCGCTTTTTCGATACCGATCTGAAAGAGTTCATCTGTTGATCTGACTTCGTCGGCATGCTCAGCACTGACACCCCATGAAATAGACAGCTTTCTTTGCACCTTTTTGCTGCTTGTAACCGCTGCGATCGGGCACTGCGGCCGAAACCGCGATATCATGCGAGCTGTATGCCCGGTCTTCGTTACGGTTATGATGGTCGATGCACAAAGATCCATAGCCGTCATACAGCAGGCATGACTGATGGCATAGGCGATCGTTTTTTCTCCAACCGTCTCTATATGCCTGAATTGCAGCCAGTAATCGATTCGGTTTTCAGCCGTCTTTGCGATATCCGCCATGACCGCCACGCTTTCAAGCGGGTATCTGCCCGATGCGGTTTCTCCCGACAGCATGACCGCGCTGGTCCCGTCAAACACGGCATTGGCAACATCGCTTGCTTCTGCTCTTGTCGGTCTTGGATTACGTATCATCGAATCGAGCATCTGCGTCGCGGTTATCACGGGCTTCCCGTTTCTCAGACATTTCGCAATGATCTCTTTTTGAATAACCGGAACTTCAAAAACCGGGATTTCAACGCCAAGGTCGCCTCTGGCTATCATAATTGCATCAGATACCTCTATAATTTCATCAATGCTTTCAACACCTTCGCGATTTTCAATTTTAGATATTATTCCGATTTTCTCGCCGTCGTTTTCATCCAGCAGCCGTCTGATCGCCAGAACATCCGAAGCTTTACGAATAAATGAGGCGGCAATGAAATCAAAATCGTTTTCTATCCCGAATTTAATATCCTCGACATCTTTTTTCGTCAATGGCGGGAGGTCGATTGCGACATCGGGTATGTTTACACCCTTGTTGTTTCCTATTATCCCGCCGTTTACGACAATGCACTCGATCTCCGAGTCTCTTACTTCGGAAACCTGCAATTCGATCAGGCCGTCGTCAATCAATATGCAGCTTTTCGGTTTGACAAACTTATACAAATCGGGATATGTCGTCGAAACCTTTGTCTCATCACCTGGTTCGTCCCCGGTGATCAGAGAAAACCGGTTCCCGGCCCCGACCATCACGGCGCCGTTTTTGAAATTCCTTGTTCTGATTTCAGGCCCCTTCGTGTCAAGAATCGCTGCGACCGGAACATTCAACTCTTCCCTCGCTTCCCGCAAGGCCTCCAGCAGTTGTTTATGGCTCTGATGCGTACCATGTGAAAAATTAAACCTGGCCGCATTCATGCCCTTTTTTATGAGCTCCTTTATGATTGCCGCATCCCCTGAAGAAGGCCCGAGCGTACAGATAATCTTTGTCTTTTTCACACTAGCTCCCCATTTCGCTGCGAAACGGCGTACCGTTATTTCTCATAGCATTTTCATGTAAATGGTATCACATGGCTTTAAATAAGTAAACCTTGAATCGTCCGAATCGGAATACCCGCAAGCTTTCAGACGCAGGTACTGGTCTGTGTCTTCCGCGATACCAACTGCTGCGATAATCAACCGCCATTTAAAATTCATACCCGAAATCACGTTTATACCGTATTATTCCTTCCGAAAATTAAATCAATGCATATAGTGAACGAAGCTGATATTGACGTTTCTCATTTGCTTCCTCCCGCGAAATAATCGTTGATCCAAAAACTCAGACCCGGTGTCGGCAGCTCTGTCTCCGATCCCGGGTTATTTCATTTCAGCAGGTTAACATAATATGCCTCGGCATACGCTTCCATGAATGGCCATAATACTGTTCTCCAATTTAGTTGGAGAACAGTATTATTTAGGTTGGATATGGTTATAAAATCAGTTACCTGTGATTTTTCTGCAGTAAGGATGAGGAGCATGAAAATCTTCGGCATTAACCTGATATCCGTCTTGATTGCCGGCACCTTCACTTTACCGGTCTTGATGGGTATACTTCGTCCTTTTTCGAAAAACAGGATCCAATATTCATTGATTTCTATGGTGCATAATATTGAGCTGATAGTATCAATCGTATCTTCTGTTTTGCTGACCAATATCATTTTTACCTCCAGTGCGGATAGCTTTCCGACAAAAATATTCAAATCCGTTCCCGCTATCTGGCATTCGATTGCAAATCAGGACATCTGGGCATACGCGCTGGCCACTATCATAATGCTGTTTATAACAAAGGGAATTTTACGCCTTTTGATGATCCCTTTTTTTAAGCATGTGGTCGTACCGTTATCAAATCGGCTGTCTTCTTTTATCTTGGCGATGCACACCGTTGGCAGAAGAACTGCAGGCGGCATATGGCAGCTGCCGAAATCGTTTGTTCTTGTGCTGATCGTTTCTTTGCTTCTGAACTTTTATGTCCACTTTGCAGGTAACGCTTCGCTGGGTGAAACCATCAACCAATCTAGTGCCTACCAATTTGTTGATGAACATATTCTCAATCCGGTTTTAAGTTCCAGTGTCATAAAAAAACTGCCCGGTGTTTTAAACGAGTCGGTGCAAAAAGCAGTTATGAACCTTTCGCCCAACGGCAGGAAGCAGCTCATTTATTTCAACGGAATGTCACTGGATAATGCCGTAAAGACAAGTGAAGATATTGAACGCAAGGCTCGGCAAATCTCCGGATCGGAGACCGAAGATAAAGAAAAAGCATACCTTTTATATAAATGGATCAGCAGCAATATCGAATACGACAGCCCGAAGGCAGAGCATATTTTCGATGATATTTCCGAATATGATTCCGGTGCCATAACAACCTTCGAAACCGGTAAGGGCATCTGCTTTGATATTGCCTGTCTGTATGCAGCTATGTGTAGGGCCGTCGGCGTAAATGTAAGGTTTATAACCGGGCTTGCATACGGCAGTTCCGGTTGGGGAAGCCATTCATGGAATCAGATACTTGATTTAACGGGAAACAGATGGCTTAATGTGGACGCTACATTTGGAGGCTCCGGCGGAGATTATTTTGATAATGACGACTTTTATCTCGACCATGCAGATGAGGTGATTCAGGGTGAGTGGTAGGCCATTACCCATTACTGAATCCTCAACACAAATCAATCTAACTAGTAACAGGTACTACTAGCATTATTAATATTAGTATGATATAATAGTGATAATAAAGATAAACTTTTTGGAACGGGAGATCATCTATGAAACCAGTATTGATGTTTATGACGAGCTGGTGCTCATTTTGCAGACGAGCATTTCAAATAATTGATACGCTTCGAGAGGAAAACGATGCCTATAATGCGGTAGAAATTACAGTGGTCGATGAAGACATCCGGCGGGAATATGCCGATACGTTTGACTACTATTTTGTGCCGGCCTTCTTCATCGGAGACAAAAAGGTACATGAAGGCATTCCGACAAAAGAGAAGATTCAAAGCGTCTTTGATAAAGCTTTAGCGGACTAACCGCTTTCAGATGATAAACCGATCGCCCCTTAATATATCCAAGGGTGATCGGTTCTCTTTTTTTTATTTTTGTCTTCATATTATCTGTAAAGGTTTCTAGCATACATAAGAAGCATGACATCCGTCATGGCAGCATTACTGCGCCTGTATGCCTCCATCCTTTTTTGGTACGATATCGCTTTTCTTTCTTTCCAGTATTTAGCCGGACGTTTTGAAAACAGGCGATTTCGGATTAACTTTTTCATTATTCTGGCTCCAATCAATTATTCATGACGAAGCCGAAGATGAACCGAAGGTTTAACTTAAAGAAAATTTCTCAGTGTTCGTTATTGCTCCGGGATATTATCATACGGCTTTGTCGCTGTATTTTTTATTTACTTGGTTCTTCAAAAAAACCGCTGCGTCTGTATCGTGAAATACATTTAGTAATGCTGTAGCTCTTTTGGTGCTTCGCTGAATCATTAACCGCACTCCTTTCTTTTCACATAAAAAATGGCATGGGTCTCAGACCCATGCCACCATATCATGTAAAGTGTATTTACATTACTGCATGCGGAGGCAAAAGTCTGACTCTATCATGATTGTATTTTTTCATTGTGATTATCATTGTCATTTTTTTACCTCCTTTCCTTTGTTTGGCTCAGCCTCGAAGAGATTAACACAGCAGATAACAAAAATCAAGTGCTTTTCGTTATCGTAATATTACTGTAATATTCTCTTTATATATTTCTTTGCGATTCGCAGTGCCTTGGTTGGATCGTCCTGCGCAAGCAAGCCAACGGCATACAGAATATATTTCTGATCCAGATAGAATACGGGAGATACCGGCTTTAGTACATTCGGTGCATTTTTTGAAAAAATCGCACCCTCCATAACATGCCGGGCATTCGCAGAAAATACCACCGGCCCGCCCGCGCCGATCACGGTTTTTATCTGGGTGAGATCCTTACCCTTCTGTACCCAAAACTCTCCGTTATGTGTAACGGCGAGCTCGATTTTTCCCGCATGCCGGTCAACCGCTGTTTTTACGGCCAACTGTGACAATGTCTGTTGATACGCTATCTGCTCCACACCCTCTGGTATGCTATAAAAAGTCTGTATTCCGCTCATTTCGATCATTGAATCCCCAGACAATATGCTCTGTGCGATACCAATAAGGGTATCCAAACTGTGAAACAAGCCCAGATCACCCTCCACGGTTCGTTTTGCATAGGGCTCCGGCAACCCTGTCAAAACAGCGCCTTCCTTTGTCGGAGCACCTTTCGCAACAGAATAGATATCCGTCGTCGCGCCGCCCACATCCACGAGCAACAGCTCTCCGAGACCTTCTTCGCCTTTTGACCCTTTTGCAATCAGCTTCGCTGCTTCCAGTACCGCCGAGGGTGTAGGCATGATGACACTCCCAATTAAATCTTTCGCCCTTGCGATACCCTTTGCTTCGGTAATCCTGCCGAGAAACAACGCTCTGATTTTCTCGTTAACACGGTCAAGCTCAAGCCTTCCGAATTCGGGCATGACATTGCTTGTATAAACGACATTTTTATGGGTCTGTGAAAAAATACCCCTGATCTCGTCTCTGGCCGACTTATTGCCGGCTACGATAATATTTTCCACGCTGTTACCTGTTTTAGATAAGAGCTCGGCATTTTTACATATGGTTTTTTTGTTACCGCCGTCGGTTCCGCCAGTCAAAAGAACGATATCCGGACCGGCTTTCTCTATGGCGGATAATTCCTGACCGGTCAGTTCATAGGAATAAGCCCCGATAACCTTTGCCCCGGCGCCGAGCGCGGCTATGCGTCCCGCTTCTGTTGTGTATTCCGGTACAAGGCCGATGCAGATCATTTTTAGTCCGCCTGCCGCGCTGCTGCTGGCAACTGCCTGCCTGATCACAGTATCGGTTATGGGAACAGTTTGAGAAAGCATATTAAGTGCATCAAAAAGACCGACAGTGATGTCCGTATCAACCGTTGAAGGTGCCTGTACTCTCGCCAATAGCGTTTCCCTGTCCAGATCAAAAGCCGCTGCTTTTGTAAAGGTGCTTCCAAAATCAATAAAAACTCTGATATTGTCGATAGAATCCACCGCCTTTTCCGGTATATAAGGTCAGATTTTGCCCCGTGACTTCAGGTCAAACCGCAGATCCGATATGGATTCTTTGACATCGGATTCCGGCGGATATACCCGGTCAAATCCGATTGCTTTAAATATCGCCTTATCTTCCGAAAAATTATGCTTCGCCACACCGAGAATTCCGCCGATATACAAAAGAATGTCCCCTATCCCGGCCTCAACGCATTTATTGCGAAAGCCCTGCAGGTCCATTTCTGCCATACCGTATAGCGAGGTGATTAATATCGCATCAGCGTCAGTCTCCTGCGCGGCTTTAATGAACTCATCCGCCGGCGTCTGCGCGCCGAGCGCTATCACCTTAAAGCCGTCTTCTCTTAGGGCTCTGGATATAATCTTGGTTCCAATTACATGAGCGTCAACCCCGACCGTACCGGTGATAATCGTCGGTATTCTGTCCATTTCATCCGAAACCGTATTTTCCTCCATGTCCCGCTTTATTATCTCACCGACAACCATTCCCTTGGACAGGGCCCAAAAATCATTGAGCGATGCCGAATAATCGAGCTTTACACCCTCTGCTTTCTCCCTTTCTTTTATTTTCTCCCGGTGAAATTCCTTAACTTCTTCGGGAATCGGAAGGTTTCCAAAATCAATATACCGGCAAGCGCCGTATGAATCCCGCGCACCCATGACCCGGTCTTTAACGTAAATATTGATCGAAAACGGTGAATCCAGCACCCCGGAGGCAACAGCCTTAACAACGCCGACCGCAATATCACCGTCGCCCATTTCGGCAACCTTGTCGATTATCGCACCGACGGCCAGCTCGGTCATCTTCTCCTCCAGTCTGATATCGGCGGAATCGATTGTAAATCTCTGCTGCCGGACAACATTGAAGATCCAACCGGCAGATCGGTAGGTTTGCATGTGAGATTCAATACTTGGTACACCAACCGCTTCGTCCACCGTTTTAACCGAACAGGCATCAAGCCCGGCCATCGCTGCCAGCATCGCCACATAGTTTATGTACCCGAACGCGTTCCCGATATCCTGCGGAAACGGAAACAATGAAGACTGGTTTCCGATAAGTCCGGCGATGATTGTGTCCTTGTACCCGAATTTGTCCAAATAGCGTCGGAACAATCTTGTGCCCGCTCTTATTTCGGCTATGTCCTGATTTATGTTGCCCTGGAAGTTTAAAAGAGGCACAACGCTTTTCACACCCTGCTCAGCCGAAACCATCGCCTCGATGATCTGCGTTGCTATATTAACATACATCGGAATGACACCGTTAGGCAGCCAGCCGTGACAATCTGTGCTGATGATGACGCCCCTTTCGGCATAATAGCCAATCAGCCTTCCAAGGTATTGCGCCGTTTCGATGCACTCTTCCACTGTGGCTCTTTTGTCATATCCGCCGATCCAGCCAAAAAAACTATTCGGCATTGCGGTCATACCGGATGCAAAAGCAATTTCGCCAACAAAACTATTGGCAACCCTCGAGCTTCTCGGATCAAAAGCACCTTCACAGGACTCCACAACCTTTCGAGTTGTCCTGACACCGTGGTTAATGATCGGATAACCGTTCAGCTTCATTTTTCCGGTCCTGATGCTCTCCTCAAGGCCCTTTTGTGCCTTATCCAATTGCAGGTTGCGCGTATAGGCATCGGTCGTGAACGGGAATAAGCGAACCCCGACCTCATTTAAAGACCTGAGCAGTTTAATTTCCTCCTCAACCACCGGCACACCGGAGCGCGGAAAAAGCCCGGTCTTGCCCTGCGCGTGATAGCTTTGTAAAACTTTTGTAAAGTTTTTGCTTTCAGGCAGGCTCTTTTGATATGCCACGGCTTCTTCTAAATCCACCTCTTTACCGGTAGGCCATGCCGAGAGAACCTCTTTTCGCATCTTCATGAATGTTTCTTCGTCCGTTTTCCGTTGTCTGACCTTAATCATATGCCTTCTCCTCGCATTATTCAAACCGATATTTCACAATTCAGTCCGTATGACTCTATGATTTGCCTTGCTCTTTTAAGCTCGTCTTCGGTCAAGCTTACTACATTATCTAAAGGGTAAACCATATCGAGCATCCTATATTTATTCGCTCCGTATCGGTGATACGGCAGGATATTGACCGGTATATCTTTGTTAAATTCAACTATGGTTTGTGAAATATGCGCAATGTTCTCATCCGAATTGTTGTATCCGGGGATAAGCGGGACCCTTATGACGATGGGAACACCACTATTCACAACCAGCTTCAGATTATCCAAAATACGGTCATTTGGCCCGCCGCAGTACAGCTGATGCTTATCGCTATCCATATGCTTTATATCAAAATATATAAGATCACTGTATGTTAGAATTTTCTCCATTGCCGCTTTTTCACCACAACCGGATGTATCTGCGCAGGTATGAATGCCCTCATCCCTGCAGCGCCTGAACAGCTCCGCAACGAAATCCGGCTGGGCCAAAATCTCGCCGCCCGAGACGGTTAAGCCGCCTCCGGATACCTCAAAATAATCCTTGTCCTTACATGCTACTTTAAAGACCTCGTCTACGGTCATTTTCTTTCCCGACATCGCCAGCGCTTCGTATAAGCAGGATTCAATGCAGGATCCGCAGCTTGTACACAGTTTACGGTCGATATGCACACCGTCATGTGTAAGGCTGATTGCATGTACAGGGCAAGCATCAACGCAGGTACCGCAACGCTTGCAGGATGTGTACCTATATGACACCTCAGGCATCGGGTTTTGAGACTCGGGATTGGAACACCACAGACACGTCAATGGACAACCCTTTACAAATACTGTGGTCCTCACACCGGGCCCGTCGTCGATGCTGTACCGCTGAATATTGAAAACAATTCCTTCTGAGTTATCCATTTGCCCTCCGTATCTATATGCTGCCTTAAACACTGGTAAAACCGGGTACAGCGGCTACTACACGCCCAGATATGATGCTTTTCTTTTTTGCAATGTTAATGTCCACTGAACAAATGCGTTTGTTCAGTGGAACAAATGCGTTTTGCGAAACGCATTTGCAAAAAGAGTAAAAACTGCTCTTTTTGACGGCAAAATGGGCCTGTTTTGCCGTTTCAGTTACAATGATTGTCTGCCTGAATGGATCTGCGGATACACGCCGCAAATCCATGGTTCAAGGTTTTCTGCTGTTCACAGCAAAAAACCTTGAATCTGAACAATTCAAAAACGCTGTCAAAGTATTGCAGCTGTTGCGTTTTTGAATTGTTCAGCAGGCATTAATTAGATCACGAAAGCCGTTAATTCGGAAGAATGGCGGCCTATCATCTTTACGTATTTGGCGGAAGCTACAACCTGTCGTGCATGGACCGCTGAACAATCTCATTTTGCAGTTCATGCGGCAGATCAATGAAGTAGGCACTATAGCCCCCAACCCTGACCAGAAGATTCTTATGCTGATCCGGATACTTCTGTGCGTCAAGAAGCTCCTCTCTGCTGTGGATGTTAAACTGAATGTGCCATCCGTCTCTTTTCATGAAAGCCTTTATAAGCCACGCCAGCTTCTGCAACTTTTCGTCGGTATTCAAAACGGATTTTGAAAACTTCATGTTCATCGCATATCCGACGAACTCTTTTGCGTAAGGGCCCCTTGTAGCGGAGTTGATCGCTGCGGTCGGACCGTTTACATCCATGCCCGGCATGACCGAACAGGCGGCATCGTTAACCGGGGAGCCCGCCGTTCTGCCGTTGGGCAATGCGCCCACAGCCGTTCCGATCGCAATATGGCCGGCCGCTGCGCCGATAAACAGCATCGGCTTTTTGCCTGTTATCGGATCTATCCATCTTTGCATGATCTCCGGTACTTTCGTTGACAGCTCATCGTATATATCGTCGACATAATCATCGTCATTGCCGTATTTCGGTGCGTTCAGGCACATTTGATGAAGCTGCTCATAACCCTCCCAGTCCTTTGCGCATGCGTCCAGAAGCCTATCCATTGTGACGGTTTTTTTATCAAAGACAAGCTTTTTAATCGCCGACAGGCTGTCAGCTATATCAACCATACCGCGGCTTCCAAGCCATGATGTCCTGCCCTCGGGGTATCTGGCTCCGCCTTCTTTCGGCGTCAAACCCTCGCGGATGCAGTCTTCGTATTGCATCGCGCAGCGCAGCCCACTCATAGGTCCATCCGTAATTTCCGTTGCCAGCGACAGCACCTTGATTCTATGAAGAAGCGGCACAAAATACGCCAGTTGCTTAAAGTATGCCGCCATGACCTGTTCAATGTCGGTAAAAGTCCGCGGATCTCCGGTCTTCGGTCCGAGCTGCTTTTGTGTCCTCGGATCAAAGCCGTCGTTTAACGCAAGCTCCAACAGCTTAATCTGGTTGATGTTGTGTCCCCCACCCAGATGCTCCATACAATCAAGGTGGTAGCCCAGACAACCGCTGGCGTTCCAGTTGCAGGCATCCTCTATCGGAACGCCTCTATCTAAATAACGCTGTGTTCCAAGTCTGTCGTTTAAAAATGCCGGGTTTCCGCCGCCGAACTCAACATTGCAGCGCAGCGCATGCAAGATAAATGCGGGGTCCATGTCGGGGTTGTAGCGCACATAAATCGCCGGCTCAGAAAGCTTAACCTGCGCCATTGCCTCCAGAATAAGCCAGGATATTTCGTTCGTCAAATCCTCCCCGTTCTCATTTACGCCACAGAGTGTGATATTCGGCAGCAGGGATCCGGGCGCAGCCCTTTGAGAGCGCGGTATTGTAACCAAGTTTTCGCATTCCCTGATCTTGAGCCATAACGCGCCAAGCAACTCGGCAGCCTCCTGCGCGGTAATCCTTCCGGCTTCCTTGTCTTTTTGATAATACGGATATAGTATCTGGTCAAGCCGACCAATCGGTACCTCGGGGCGGTCAGAGCTTTCCTTCCAGCAAACCAGATGGTACAGCCGAACGCACTGGACAGCCTCAAAGAAGTCACGCGGCGGCTCTGCCGGTACGCGTTCACAGGCGTCTGCAATTCTTAAAAGCTCTGCCTTTCTTAAAGGACGGTTTTCTCTTTCCGCCATTTCCCTTGCCAGGTCGGCATGTCTTTTTGAAAACCGGATAAATGCGTTGCAGGATATTATGCACGCTTCCAAAAGCCAGTACTTGCGTAAAAACTGAGCCGAGCCGTGGGAATTTTCGTTGTCGCCCTCCAGCATCATTCTCTCGCGCTCTTTTTTGCATAAATCAATGACATAATTTAAACCGTTTTCTACGCATTTGGCACTGACCTGAGCCACACCCCCGCCGTACGCACTGTAATTTTGAAACAAACCTCTGTCCATCTTAAAGCGTACGCCGCGCCCTTCAAAGACGCACCCCCTGTCAAATAGCAGGTCGAAAACATCCGGACCCATGTCGTATTCCAGGGCAGCATTCACAGTACTGACCTTCGGAATATTATCGCACCAGTATTCCGCGTCTTCTTTGAGCGCCTGAAGATCCTCGGGCGTAATTTTTGTCGATTCCGTATCGCTGGTTTTCCGTGCAAATTTACCTGACTGGCACATCTCCAGAATTTCCCTCGGCTTCATCGCGCACAACGTTCCGTTGCCCCGGATGAACTTGGTTAAAGATCCGACCACAAGTTCATCATCTCTAATCAGCAGTGGACATTCCAGAAGTCTTTTCTCAAATGCCTTTGCCCAGCGGATATCTATCGGCAGACCTTCAGTTTCCTTCCAGGATTTAGTGAACAAAAGTGTATCGTCCACATATACCTGAGGCTCCGCCTGCTCCCATTCCCGCTTCAATTTTTGAAGCCTTGGGGTTATAACGCTTACACCGCGTATTTCATCGGGATTCACTTTGTTTATTGCCATTTTCATACCTGCCTTTTCGCTTGTACCGAATCATTATTCCGCACAGGCATCTTGTCGCCTAGTTTTCATGATAAGCTCTGGTGATAATCTCAGCAACAAGCTCCTTTGTCGCCTTAACCGGAGAAGTGCCCTGTCCAAACAGCTTTACCAATCCATCCTGCTGCATCTGCACCCCTTCAGGCACGACCTCAAGAAGCTCGTCGAGCTTTACATTAAACGCTTTGAGATTCGGTAGGTTGATTTTCTTCATCACATCTCTTATAACATCATATGCCGCTTTACCTATTTCCTCATTCGAGGCTCCTTCGGGGATTCTCATGCCGAAGCATTCAGCAATATATCGGACTTTTTCCGGAACAGCGGGCGCAATAACCGCAAGAACCTGCGGCAGGCATGACGCGCAGCCATTGCCATGCGGTATATGGAATTTGGCGCCCAGCACCTTACCGATATCATGCGCCAGATGGCACAGAGGTCCGGACATCGATATTCCGCCCAAAGTCGAGGCAAGCATCATACCTTCCCTGGCTTCAAGATCCGATCCGTTTTCATAGGCTCTGACGAGGTATTTCCCGACAAGCATAATTGCCTTCCTACCGGTCAGCTCACTAAAACTGTTCGCTCTTAAGGATGTATAGGACTCTATGGCGTGGCACAATGCGTCCATTCCGGTCGATGCGGTAATGGAAGGCGGAAGCCCCAGCGTCAGCTCCGGGTCGACAATTCCGAGGTTTACCGAACAGCCGGTACCGGCGATATTGGTTTTAATGTTCTGCTTCGTGTCGGTGATTACGCCGCCGGGCGTCGTCTCACTGCCGGTACCCGCCGTTGTTGGGATAACAATCAGGGGCTTGCTGGGCTTTGTCACAACACCCTCTCGCCCGAAATATTGATGAATCGGCGGTGGGTTGGTGAGCAAAAGCTTTGCTGCCTTTGCCGTATCCAAAGAACTTCCGCCGCCAACGCCGACAACACCGTCAACATTTTCCCGAACCCCCAGCGCACCTGCCTCTTCAACGGACCAGTCGGGCGGGTCGGCTAAAACGCTGTCAAAGCTGACTGTTCCTATACCGGCTTCATTGATGATTGCGATGATTTTATCGGCAATGCCGGATGCCTTTATTCCTTTATCATAAACAACCAATACTTTTTTGCAGCCGAACTCTTTTAGCTTCTCGCCTGTTTGCTTGGATGTACCGACTCCGAATAGCACAGGATTCGGGCTTGAAAATGTACTTTCCATATAGCTGTCTCCCTTTATATCGATTTTTCGCATCTGCCATGTATTTGAGTTATCAATGCGTTTGAGGTTAAGTGTCATACGCAGTTGACAAGATATCCCGGATATCAGCCCGCGTGACAGCCCGGGGTGAGAAATGGAAATTCTGCGTCTCCATAATTTTCGGTACGCACGCCAGCAGCTCTTCCTTTGTTTTGATAAAGGTCCGAAGCTTCGGAAGCTTTGCCTCGTCCATCAGGTTTCTGACCGCAGAGCCTGCAATCTCTCCGATTTCATCGGGAGATGCGCTTTCTGATAGCTCCGCACCAAGGCACCGGGCGATCAGCTTAACCTTATCAGGTACGCAGGACGCAATAAATCTCAAGACTTCAGGCAGAGCGCTGCTGACTGCGATGCCATGGGGAAGATGGTGCTCAATTCCGATCACCGCACCAACATCATGCGGGATGTTGCAATAAGGCCCCAGAATAGACATAGACGCCATTGTAGCCGCGAGCAATAAGCTCTCGCGCGCTTCAATATTACCCCCGTCGCGAACGGCTATCGGAAGGTATTTGCCGATCAATGTGATTGCCTGGCTTCCGAAAAGTTCACTGAATGCATTCGGTTCATTGGATACAATTGCTTCAATAGAGTGGGAAAGTGCGTCAAAAGCTGTAAAAGCTGTAACGGAAGGAGGCAGTGAAACCGTCAGCTCCGGATCAATGATACCAAGCGTTACGGGACAGACAAAGTTCTCTTTTGTATTGTTCTCGGTATCGGTCACCGCACCGCCCGGTGTGACCTCGCTTCCCGTTCCCGCCGTTGTCGGGAGAACGATCAGCGGTTTGAGCGAGGAAATATCCCCGGCAGGAGGCAGGCTGGGTTTTGCAAAATACCGGTTGATCGGCGGCTCATTGCTCAAAAGGATGTCCACACCCTTGGCTGTATCCAGCGCGCTTCCGCCACCAATGCCGACCACACCGTCCACGTTTTCCGAACGCGCCAAATTTCCGGCCTCATTAATCGACCAGTCGGGCGGATCGGATAAAGCACCGTCATATTCTACAACATCAATCCCGGCGTTTTTTATGTATCCGATGATCTTATCTGAAACGCCGGCCGCCTTGATTCCCTGGTCATAAACAATGATGACCTTTTTACATCCCAATTTTTTAAGCTGCTTACCTGTTGACTTCGAGAAACCGGTTCCGTATAAAACCGGATTCGGGCTTGACCATGTGCTGAACATCAATGACCACCTCTGTTGTTTATTCGTTTTATGACTTTTCATAAAGTAATTGAGCACATTATATTTACATTTACCCGAACTGGGGATAAAATGGAACATACAGGTAAAACAGAGCAATATTGCAATTGACCTATTGATAGATACTTCAGCATGTATATTTTACAATATACGGAAGGAAATGTCATCACCGGAAGATATAAAATTTAAGTATTCATTTCATAGGATTTCACGAGAAAATTCTACTTTGGATAGCTAGGCAAAGCGACTGCGCCCGGATCAGCTAAGGAGGGCAGCTCACGCTGCTAAGCGTTAAGGCTATCACCGATCAACCGAAATAAAGTCCCCGTAACGCGAAACTCAACGGCTGTTATTACTATACACGGAAATCGGAAAATGATCAACATTACCATATAAGGAGATAATTTGATATGAATGCATTACAAGCCATCTTTGAAAGAAAGAGTATGCGGTCTTATAAAAAGGATCCGGTCCCGGAGCAGGCGCTGGAGGATATTCTGAAAGCCGGTTCCTGCGCGCCTGTTGCCGGCACCTTTCAAATTTCCGTCATAACAAATCCCGAACTGCTCAAAGAGATAAACGATACGGCGAAAAGAGGTATGCTGTCATCAAATGTGCCGTTCATGGTTCAGCGGGCCTCCCTTCCGGGTTATGAACCCTTGTACGGCGCACCCGTACTAATCGTTTTGTCATCTCCCGAAAACAGTCCCAATGCGGCCGCCAATACCTCATGCGCAGCTGAAAACATGCTGATTGCCGCGACGTCTTTGGGACTCGGCTCGTGTTATCTTGGTTCTCCCCGGTTAGCTTTCGGCAGCGAAAACGGCAAAGCTATGGAAGCTGACGCCAAAATACCCGAAGGATATGCGTTTAACTGCGGCGTTATCATCGGATACCAAAACGGCGAAGCCTTCCGAAGCGCAAGCCGTGAAGATGTAAAAATAGAATATGTCAGGTAACCTTGAAAACGCATCGGATTTTAGGCCGCCGCATGACCTGATTTGCAGCATATTACGAAAAAGCGAAGACAAATTCATTATATCTGATGATGTCATGCTCATCGATTTGCATTATTATTGTATTTGTTAAAACATCAAAAATGTTGTTACATCAATTAAATAGCCGAGGCAGCATACAGAGCGATGAAAATCCGCACGGGTATGATAGGCGGTTTTGATCCTTCCTGCGCAGAAGATAAACCCAACCGTACAGCCGGGCTGTTATTTTGTAAGGAGGTATTTATGCAGATTCATAAGATGTATATCGGGGGCCGTTGGGTCGAGGCCGAATCCGGGAAAACCTTTGCAACCGTAAATCCGTCCACGGGTGAGGAAATCGGATTTGTCCCCTGTGCGGGTGAAGCCGATGTGGACAAGGCTGTTAAGGCAGCGCGTGCAGCATTCAATATATGGTCGAAAAAAACGCAGGCCGAACGATCCAAGGTTCTGATGAAAATAGCCGAGGCAATAAGGGCAAACGCCGATGAACTCGCAAAGCTCGAGGGTCTGGAACACGGAACGCCGTATAAAGATGCCTTCGGTGCAACAATGGGCGCAGCCGACAAATTTGAATACTGTGCGGGGACAGCTCCGACATTGATGGGCCAACACATTCCGGTAAAGGACGGGACATTGTCATATCTGCAGCGCGAACCTGTCGGTGTGATCGGGTTCATCATTCCATGGAACCTTCCGACAATCATGACGGCTGTCAAGCTCGCACCCGCTCTCGCTGTCGGCAACACCTGTGTTCTCAAACCGCCTAGCATTAACTCAATGATCGGCCTGAAATTTGCTGAGATTCTCTCGCAGACCGATCTGCCGCCCGGTGCTGTCAACATCATCACTGGGCCCGGCGGAAGCGTCGGTTCGGCAATCGCAAAGCATCCGGACATTGACTGTATCGGTTTTACCGGCAGCAGCGAGACAGGAAAGCGGATTATGTCAGACGCCAGCGGTACCGTAAAAAAGTGCGTAATGGAGCTCGGCGGCAACAATCCGGTGATCATTATGGCGGATGCGGATCTGGACGCTTCTCTTAAGGTGCTCGCCTGGCGTCAGTTCAACAACAGCGGTCAGCATTGCTCCGGACCGGGCAGATACTATGTACATGAAAAGGTCTACGATCAGTTCTGTGAAAAATATATTGCTTACGCAAAGACCGTTGTAGTCGGTGACCCGAAGGACGAAGCTACAACGATGGGGCCGGTCGTTAGCAAAGAGCATCGGGACAAAGTTGAGGGCTACATCAAAAAGGGTGTTGAAGAAGGTGCAACCTTATTGTATGGCGGTGAGAAGCCCGAGGCGCTCAGGAAGGGTTTTTTCGTGATGCCGACGATATTAAGTAACGCTGCGCATGACATGGTTATCGCAAAAGAAGAGATCTTCGGACCGGTTGCCGTAATCATTAAATACACCGACAAGGATGATATCCTCGCGCTGGCTAACGACTCCCCATACGGCCTTTGTGCGCATGTGTGGACGAAGAACATCGCTAAAGGCATGCTGCTGGTCAATGACCTGCATGTCGGTTCCGTTTTTATCAATTGCCAGATGCTGTCAAACGAGCAGCCCTGGGGAACCAGCATTAAAGAAAGCGGCATCGGCAAGGAGGGCGGCATGGTCGGCATGGCCGAGTTTACGGACCTTAAACTGGTTGCCATCAATTACATGGTTTAAATACTTGAGTCTGAGGTGAAAAAAGTGGGCTACGATTATAGAATCCTGATCGGCGGAAAATTGACAAAACCGGCGAAAAACGAGACAATGGAAGTCATCAACCCCGCAAACAACACATTAGCCGCTATCGTTCCCAAGTGCAGCGAAATCGACGTCAATCTGGCTGTCGAGGCCGCAAACAAAGCCAAGACCAAATGGAAATCGACGTATATCGGCGACCGCAGCGATCTGCTTGTCAAACTGGCTGCGATCATCAGAGCACATCAAGACGAGCTGGTACCGCTGGAAACGATGCAGTACGGCGGCCCGATCAGCAAAACCAGCAAGTTTGATATCCCCTTTGCACCCGCTGAGCTGGAATTTATGGCAGGACTCGGCAGAAGCATGACGGGACTGACCATCTCGGCCGACCCGAGCGCAAGAGTTATGACCTTTCGGGAACCAGTAGGCGTCGTGGGACTCATTACACCCTGGAATTTCCCACTGGTCACAGCGGTTTCCAAACTTGCGCCGGCTCTGATAACCGGTAACACGGTGGTTTTAAAACCGCCGTCCTGCGCTCCGCTGACTGTATTGAAGCTCGGAGAATATGTTGTCGAAGCCGGTTTCCCGGACGGTGTAGTCAACATCGTGACCGGTCCGGGAGGCGAAGTGGGCGAGGCTATCGTGAACCATCCCGGTATCGACAAGGTTAATTTTACCGGTGACTCGTTTGTGGGCAAACGTATCATGCGCCTTGCCAGCGAGAGGGTCATGCCGGTTGCCTCCGAACTCGGCGGCAAAAATCCGATGATTGTACTGGACGATGCAAATCTGGACGCGGCGGTCGAGGGTGCTACCTATGCCGCATTCTTCAATTCCGGCCAGAACTGCGGCTCACCCAGCAGGTTCTATGTACAGGACGGTATTTATGACCGTTTTGTTGATCGGTTCGTCAAAGCCGCCGGTAAAATTATCGTCGGAGACCCGATGGATCCGAAAACCATGATGGGCCCGCTTGCGTATAATACCTGCAGAGATACGGCGGAGGAATTCATCGAGCAGGCTAAACAGGAAGGCGCGAAACTTCTTTTAGGCGGAGAACGCCCGAACACGCCGGAAACAATAAACGGCGCTTTTGTGATGCCGACGATCTTCGAGGTTTATGAAAACAAAATGGACCTGATGCAGGAAGAAATCTTTGCGCCGGTAGTCGGTATCATGCGCGTGAAAAATGCAGAGGAAGCCATTGAGCTGGCAAACGACAGCCGATACGGACTCTGCGCTTCCGTATGGACGATGGATTACCGCAAGGGCATGCTACTCATTGATCAACTGAAGGTCGGCACGGCATGGATCAACCAGCATCTGGCGATCGTCAGCGAGACACCCTGGGGCGGGCAAAAGGAGTCCGGATGGACCAAGGAAAACTCCGTTCTGGTGCTGGACGAATATACATACCACAAACACATTTGGATCAATCTGGATGAGATGCCCAATACATTCTGGTCGAATCGGATTTCGTTAACCGACTGAAATTTAAATAAAAACACACTGCAGCCCCAAAGAGCAGTGTGTTTTTCAAAACCGGGCGGGCGGCCTGCCGTAACGGGTCTCCCGTAAGAATCACAGCAAAGGAAGGCCATCAAGATGACTCAGAAATACCCTCATTTATTTGAGCCGATAAAGCTCGGCCAAACCGTGTTTAAAAACCGGATCTTCGCTTCTCCGATTTCCGGAAGGAGCCTGGATTCGATGAACAGGCCGAACAGCGACTGCGTGGCCTTTTACGAACAGAAGGCATTGGGAGGCGCAGCCTCCGTCTGCGTCGGCGACTGCGTCGTCGACTCCAGAAACGGTTTATACGGGGAATACATGATCAAGCTGGATGATAGGATGAACCATCATTCATTAAATCTCCTGTCCTCAGGTATCCGCCGGCACGGCGCGGTTGCCTCCGTTGAGCTGCAGCACGGCGGGCTCTACTCGCATGGGACAAGGCATAACGGCAATACGATATACGGTCCGTGTTCCGGTATAGACGCAACGGGCAATGAATATTTTGAGATGCCCGAAGAGGTGATATATAAAACCATTGAAGCTTATGCGAACGCAGCCGCTTTTGCCAAACAATGCGGTTTCGGTATGGTTACGATCCATGGCGGGCACGGCTGGCTAATGTCGCAGTTTTTGTCCCCGAAGGTCAATAAGCGAAAAGATAGGTGGGGCGGAAGCAGAGAAAATCGCATGCGTTTCCCGCTGGCGGTAATAAATGCGATTCGCAAAAAGACAGGGCCCGGATTTCCAATTGAAATCCGCATCAGCGGCTCGGAGGTCATCCCCGAAGGCTACGACCTTGACGAGGGCATTCAAATCGCAAAGGCGCTGGATGGGTATGTGGACCTGATCCACGTTTCCGCCGGGCACCATGAAAAACCGGACGTGTTCACGGTCACGCATCCGAGTATTTTCAGCCGGGACAGCTGCAATGTTCAGTACGCAGAAGCCATAAAAAAGCATGTCGGAACGACTGTTGCGACCGTGGGCGCCCATTGTGACCCCGAACTGATGGAAGAAATACTTGCGTCGGGCAAAGCTGATGTTATCGAAATTGCGCGCGCGCTTCTTGCGGACCCGGAACTTCCGAAAAAGGCGTTTATGGGAAAGCCGGAGGAAATAAGGCCCTGCCTTCGCTGCCTTGCCTGTTTTTCAAACCTGATCACCAACGGCCAGATCTATTGCGCCGTCAACCCGCAGATCGGGCGCGAACTTGAATACAGATACGCACCTACGGTTTCGCATAATACCCCAAAAACCGTTCTTGTCGCCGGAGGCGGAGTCGCCGGAATGCAGGCGGCGCTGACCGCTTCCCGCAACGGGCATAAGGTAATCCTCTGTGAAAAGAGCGGGCGGCTCGGCGGCGTTTTAAAATGCGAAGAACAGGTACCCTTCAAGAAGAAAATCAAAGATTACCTTGCCTACCAGGAACGCCAGATCCGGCGCCTTCCTATAGACATGAGGCTCAATACCGCCGTCACTCCGGAACTGGCGGCCTCCATCGCCCCAGATGTTCTGATAGCCGCGCTCGGCGCAAAACCCGCCGTTCCTCCGATTGATGGCATAGACGAGGCAAATGTCTTCCACACCGAGAACATGTACTTAAATACCGATAAGGCCGGAAAAAAAATCGCCGTTCTCGGCGGCGGCCTCGTGGGCGTCGAGCTGGCGATTCATCTTGCCCAAACGGGAAAAGACGTTACGATCATTGAAATGCTGCCGCAGCTCAATAACGGCGGAAATGTCCTGTATCAGCTCGCTCTGGATGTGGAAATCAAAAAGCACGGCATTAAGCTGATGCTTGAAACAAAAGCCGTAAAAATCACCCTGCAGGGTGTCTTCTATGAACGGCGCGGCGAACCGGGCTTTTTTAAAGCCGATACGGTTGTAAACGCCACAGGCCAGGTTCCTTTACTGGAAGAAGCCTATGCGCTGCGTTTCTGCGCACCCGAGTTTTACCTGATCGGAGACTGCACGGTCCCGAAAAACATCATGCAGGCCACGGACATGGCGGACGCGGCCACACGCAATCTGTAACAAAAAAAACGACTTAAAGCGCCCATATATCCATCGGGCCGTTATAGCAGGTTTGATTATCAGTGGTTATCTTATCGCGTTACCCAACGGATTCCTTGCCGCCCATATACATCCGCAGCGGCTCCGGAATCGCTACGGTTCCGTCTTCGCGGTAGTTGTTTTCCAAAAAGGTTATCAGCATTCGCGGCGTCGCGACGACCGTATTGTTCAGCGTATGCGCGAAATAATTGCCCGTCTGCTTGTTCCTGATCCGGATTCCGAGGCGTCGAGCCTGTGCGTCACCGAGATTGGAGCAGCTGCCCACCTCGAAATATTTGCGCTGGCGCGGAGACCAGGCTTCCACGTCGATGCTTCTGACCTTCAGGTCCGCAAGGTCGCCGGAACAGCATTCCAGCGTCCGGACCGGAATATCGAGGCTTCTGAAAAAGTCCACGGTGTTTTGATATAGCCTTATAAACCAGTCTTTGCTGTCCTCCGGCTTGCACACGACGATCATTTCCTGCTTGTCAAACTGATGGACCCGATAGACGCCTCTCTCCTCTATTCCGTGCGCACCGACTTCCTTGCGGAAGCATGGAGAATAGCTGGTCAATGTCTGGGGCAGCCTGTCCTCATCCAACATAGTGTCAATGAACTTCCCGATCATTGAATGCTCGCTGGTGCCGATCAGATAAAGGTCCTCTCCCTCTATCTTGTACATCATGTTTTCCATTTCAGCAAAGCTCATCACGCCGGATACGACCTCGCCGCGGATCATAAAGGGGGGGATATAGTACGTAAACCCCCTGTCGATCATAAAATCCCGCGCATAGGTCAAAATCGCAGAATGCAGGCGAGCGATATCTCCGCACAGATAATAAAAGCCGTTGCCGCTGACCTTTCTTGAGCTTTCCAGATCAATTCCGCTGAATCTTTCCATGATGTCCACATGATAGGGGACCTCGTATTCCGGTACGGATGGGTCGCCGAACCGTTCCATCTCCACATTTTCGCTATCGTCCCTTCCGATCGGAACCGTCTCGTCAATAATATTGGGCAATACAAGCATCCGTTTACGAATCTCAGCGCTTAAGTCCTCTTCCGTTTTCTTGAGCGCTAAAAGCTCATCGGCGATATCGGTGACCTTACGTTTTGCTTGCTCAGCCTCATCCCGGAGCCCTTTTCCCATCAGCGCCCCGATCTCCTTGCTCACCGTATTGCGTAAGTTTCTAAGCTCATCGCCGCGCGACTTTGCTTCCCTGATCCGGCGATCCAAGTCAATGACCTCATCAACCAGCTTCAGCTTATGATCCTGAAACTTTTTTTTAATATTCTCCTTCACCAGCTCGGGGTTTGTCCGCAGCAGTTTGATATCCAGCATATCATCGCATCCTCCCTGATTATATAAAAAACCCCTTCCATGCCCATATCACACCATGGGACGGAAGAGATCCGCGTTGCCACCCAAATTGCCTGTAAACCGAACAGGCCGCTCAAATGTACGGTAAAGGGTACAAGCCTTCAGCGCATACCACAGCTCCAAAAGCGGAAAGATCGACACTCCCGCCGGCTCACACCGTCCGCCGGCTCTCTGCATGGAATATTCGGTCGTATTTTTCTTCATCGCCGGTATCGCATATGAAATATTATGTCAATTATAAACCATTTCAATAAAATATCAAGGCGTTTTTTTGAATTTTGCTTTTCTCTTTTTTATTGTTTTCTCTGATGCGCGCGAAAACCCCAAGTAACAGCTGATTTTCTTGCAAATTTTTCCGAAATAGAATAGAATAATACTTCGAAAAGGAGAGCGCCATGTCTAAACAACAACAGCCGGACATACGTTTTTTTTCATTTGCCGGTAAAAATGCGCCGAAAACAGTTATTCAGTTCGACGGAGACATCTATAAACGATCTGTAACCATGGACAGCGGTGTGTTTCATGGCAGCATATTTTGCGAAGCGGGCTGGTTTATGAAACCCTTTCAGAAACCCACACTTAAAAAACACGATTCCGACGCTTTGCTCGTTTTCATTGGCAGCAACCCAGAGGATCCCGAAAACCTGAATGCGGAAATAGAGCTTTGGATTGAAAATGACAAGCTTATATTAACCACAACCTGTTTCGTGTTTATCCCGAAGGGAACCGCTTACGGCAACATGGTAATCAAAAATCTAACAAAGCCTGTCTTGCATTATGTTAGCCTAATGGACACGGACACCTATCACGTCAGCCCAGCCGAGGCCACGGCTGCACCCGGCACCTATACCGGCAATGTGATTGAGAAGTACGCACCTGTTGACGGGAGAATTCCGGAAGCTCCGGAAGGTTTTTTAACGCTCATTTTATGGATCGACGGTTTAAAGCTGAAGGGCGCCCCCTATATGGAAGCCTGCTGGTTTCACACCACCAATGATACGGGGCCTGAAGCGCATCTGCATGACAACCTCGATGAACTGATCGGCTTTCTTGGAACAGATCCGGACAATCCGGAAGAACTGTATGCCGAGGTGAAATTCTTTGTAGAGGATCGGGAGATCACAATAACAAAAAGCTGTATTGTATATATACCGAGGGGTGTCAGGCACAGCCCGATTCTGGTACCAAAGCTTGAACGCCCGATCATGCATTTTTCCGGCGGCAATGGAGGAAATTATTATCGTTAAGTATTCTTCAGCAATAAGCGAACCTATTCTGATCCGGTAATAAAATGTTGAAAGGATGCAAACGATATGATTTTGCCCATTAAAAACATGATGGATGCCTTCTGCGTAAAGGGTCTGAACGTAATTGTGACCGGAGGCAATCGCGGAATCGGACTCGGTATCTCCCAGGCCTATGCGCAAAGCGGAGCAAATGTGGCCATCCTATGCAGAAATAAAGAAAGCGGAGAGAAAGCTTCAAACGATTTAAAGCAATATAACATAAAAAGCTTTTGCGTCAGGTGCGATACGTCCTCTATGGAAAGCGTAAATCAGGCGGTGGACGAGGTGCTTTCCAAATTTGACCGCGTTGATATTCTGGTAAACAATGCCGGCGTCTCCACCGTGACAAAATTCTTGCAGGATGAAAATCTCAGTGAATGGCATCGTGTCATCAACACGAACCTTAACGGTGTTGCCTATATGATCTATGCAGTCGTCCCGCATATGGTGAAAGCCGCCAGGGGCGGCAGCGTCATCAACATTTCTTCAATCGGCGGTCAGAATCTGGGCGGGGCCAGAAATCATCCGATGTCCCCATATCACGTTTCTAAAGCAGCGCTGGATATGTTTACAAAAAATATGGCCATCGAATTCGGCGACTACGATATCCGCGTTAATGCGATTGCACCCGGGCCGACCCATTCAGACCTTGACAAGGACCTGCCGCCGCAAGCGTTTGAAATGATCGAAAAAACAATGCCGATGCACCGGTTTGCCGAACCGATCGAGGTGGGCGCGCTTTGCGTGTTCCTGTCCTCCCCGGCTGCCTGCCAGATCACCGGCACCGTAATGGTTCACGACGGCGGTTTAGTCCTCGGCGGCTAAACAAATACCGTAATCGGAGGAACTGCCATGCTTACCGACCTGATCAAATTCACCGTTATAAAAGACCGTCTGACTGATGCAATTGCGTACATGAGAGAACAAGTCGAAAACACCCGCAGAGACGAGGGCCTAATATCGGTATCAGTGTTCCAATCGGAAACCGATCCTGCGGTTTTGTATATGCTGCTCCAATGGGAAAGCGAGGAAACCGCAAAAGCGCATCTTAACAAACCATATGATCTGGAATTTCGCAAGAAAATGGATTTAACGCTGGCCTCCCCCGTCGAGCCTTTTGTCTGGCGGCAGATCATTTAGGCTTTGCGCGCCGATTCATAGAAATTTAAGCGCAGATCCCACAGCACCTTAAATATTACGACATAAAAGAAGGCCGTATATGCAAGCCGCATTCAGCAAGGAGGAATCATGCCGAAATTCAACAACTACAAACACGTATTCAAGCCGCTGAAGGTAGGCGGGACAACTTTGAAAAACCGTATCGAGTTCGCGCCGATGGTGTGTGACTTTACTAACGCGAACGGCGAAGCGACACAGCGATATGCGGACTTTGTTGAGTCACAGGCTGCGTCCGGTGTCGCACTGATCCATTTGGGCGCAACACCGGTGGATCTTTTGACCGGTGCGGATTATCCATCGGAACTGGATGTCACGGATGATAATAAGGTGAACAGCCTCGGGCTGCTGGTGGAAGCAGCTCATACCCATGGCGCTAAGCTGTCCGTGGAGCTTGTTCATGCCGGACGCGCGGCCGATCCCAGGCTGATAAAATCAGAATGGGCCCTTGCCCCGTCCAGCCTGCCTTTGTCCGGCCGCCATCCGTATGTTAAGGAAATGGATGCTAAAGATATTGAACACATTGTTTGGTGTTATGCCGATTGTGCTAACCGGCTTTACCGCTGCGGCTTTGACGGTGTCCTTATCCATGCCGCGCATGGAAACCTGATAGCGCAATTCCTCTCGCCGCTGACCAATCGCAGAAGCGATAATTTCGGCGGCTCTTTTGAAAATCGCTGCCGTTTTCCGCTGATGATCCTCAAGGCGGTCAAAGAGGTCGTCGGGCCTTCGTTCATCGTTGAAATGCGCATCAGCGGAGACGAAATGACGCCCGGTGGTATGAAAATCGACGAGGTCATTGCGTTTTTAAAGCTGGCGCAGGAGCATATCGATCTTGTCTCAATGTCAGCCGGCTTGATCGTGGACCCGCGGTCCCAGTATTATACAATGCCTCCATACTACCATGCCCGAGGCGCGAATGTGCCGCTCGCCAGAGCGGTTAAACAGTGCGATGATATTCATATCCCGGTCAGTGTCGTCGGCGGGATTACCGTTGATATGGCCGAAAACATCATTGCCGAGGGAAGCGCGGATATGTGTGCGATTGCCCGCGGCCTTCTGGCTGACCCGGATATGCTCAAAAAGAGTTACCGCGGTAAACCCGAAGATGTAAGACCTTGCCTTCGATGCTGGAGCTGCGCGGGCAACTATGCAAGCCACGTGCAATGCGCCGTGAACCCGGCCCTTGGCCGGACCGGGAAATATGCAGCAGTACAAAAAGCCGAACAGAAAAAGAAGGTTGTCGTTGTCGGCGGCGGCGTTTCCGGCTGTCAGGCTACTCAAACGCTTAAGCAAAGAGGCCATGATGTCGTACTGTTTGAAAAGAATAATAGCCTGGGCGGTTTGCTTCATGATATCAGCAAGCTGCCGTTTAAGAACGACTTGAAACAATATGCCGACTGGATGATACGCACGACGATGACCTGCGGAGCCGATATCAGGCTTGGTATATGCGCTGATCCCGAGACGGTCATGGTTGAAGAGCCGGATGCCATCATTGTCGCTTGCGGTTCTTATCCTGTTCAGCCCGATATTCCCGGTATCGGCAATGCTAATGTATTCAATGTCCTGGATGTGGATTCCGGCCGTAAAAAACCCTCCGGTAAGGTCGTCGTTTGTGGCGGCGGCGTCAGCGGATGCGAATCCGCCTTAGGTCTCGCCCTGAACGGCTGCGAGGTCACCGTCGTTGATATGATCCCGGAGGAGCAATTTGCCGAAGGCGTAATGGACATTACCCGCACAATGCTTCTTTCTTTGTTGAGCGAACACAATGTAAAGCTGATCGGAGATCATATCGTTCGTGCAATCGATGAACATGGTGTCCATATAGAGGGCAAAGATTGGTCCTATCAGACCATTAAAGCCGATTATATTGTCGAATCCGTCGGCATGATGAGCGACAGGGAGACAGTCGACCGTTTTATGGAACTAATCCCGGATGTTTATGTTGTGGGCGATGCGCTGGATGTGAAAAACATTAAACACTGTACACTGACAGCCTACAACTGCTGCTGTAATATTTAAGCGATATGACGTACAGAAAACTAAAAAAAAGGCTAAACCGCGAGTTTGGCGTCATTCCGGACATACCGTATTTTGCAGGCGATATAGACACGATTCGCGCATATTACGATTACCGCCGCAGTGCCGAACCCGGCGAGTTCATGCTTGATGACATTACCTGGAACGATCTTCACATGGATGATATATTTCAGCGTATCAATCCGGGCTTGTCTACATCGGGAGAGCAGTATCTGTATTACATGCTGCGTCATCCCGCGGTCCGCTCAGGCGACTTTGAAGATAGAAAAGCACTGATCTCCTTTATAGAAAATAACCCCATGCTCAGGCTGAACATGCAGGTTATTTTGTCAAAGCTCGGCCGTGCGCGAAGTGCTGATCTATGCGAGGCCTTTCATCCCGCAACACGCGGTCCGGGTTGGCTGATTTTGTATCTCAGTTTGTTTGCTACTTTATTATTATCCGCCCTCGCGCTGCAATTCACACCGTATGCGCTTGCTTTCGTCTTCGTCCTTACCATTTTCAACTCAGTCTTTCACGACTTCAGACTGGCCAAGGTCAGCAGAGATTTCAACACCGTAAATTATTCCGTATCAATGCTGTTTGCCCTGCGCAGGCTGCAGAAATTAGGCAATACGGCGTTGGATTCCAAACTCACCGCAGCATACCATAGCCTTGTAAGATTGCGTTGGGTGATGCGGACCGGCGGAGCATCCGTCATAGCGGGCGATCCGATCGGAGAGCTTGTCTGCAGCCTTTCTTTGATCGACCTGATCACATATGAATTCATTAAAAACCGGCTCGGTAGACTGCACAGGGATATTTTTACCGTACACGAGCATCTCGGTAAAATCGACGCGGCCATCGCGGCTGCGTCGTTCAGAAAGAGCTTTACCGGTTATTCTGTTCCCGATATCGATTTTGGTGAAAACAAGCCCGCTTTTATTGAGATCAGCGGCATGATTCATCCGATGCTCCGAAACCCTGTCCCAAACGACCTTCACACAAACAGACCGCTGTTGATTACAGGTTCGAACGCCTCGGGAAAATCCACTTTCCTGAAAACCACCGCCGTCTGCGCCGTAATGGCGCAGAGCCTGTGCACCGCCCCTGCTTCGGGCTATCGCGCAAGCGCGTTTCGGATTTTTACCTCCATGGCGCTATCGGACGACCTGATGAGCGGTGACAGCTACTATATTTCGGAGATTAAGTCGATTAAGCGAGTCATGGACGCTGTGAAAAATGGCATTCCGGTACTCTGCCTGATTGACGAGGTGCTGCGCGGAACGAATACGGTGGAACGCATAGCCGCCTCCTCCGAAATCCTCGAATCTTTGTTTGAAAAAGGCGCTTTGTGTATCGCAGCCACACATGATATCGAGCTGTGCACGATGCTGGGTGGCAGGTATGACCTGTACCATTTTGAAGAAACAGTGGATGAACGGGAAATGAATTTTGATTATATCATACGCAAAGGTCCGGCCATGAGCCGGAATGCGATCAGGTTGCTCAAATTAATGGGTTTTAGCGAACGCTTTGTTGAGGCAGCCGAGAAAAAAGCAACAACATACCTCGAAACAGGTATGTGGAACAGAACCGGCCCGGAGGTTACACCATGAATTTTTGTCGCGGCATAACAGCGTTTCCGAGCGAAGTACACAGGCAGGTTCATATTGAGCGGATACGAATGACGCCGCTCGAAACCTCCCTTGGCGGGAGCTCAGCGACTGTCGTAGGTCCGGTACTGGCGGATGGCTGCCGGGAAATGCATGCTTTCTTTTCCTCAATGTTTGACCGGATGTACGAGCAACCGGAATTATTTGGATTGCCTGTTTATGAGCTAGAGCGTTTTACCGGTGGGAAGAAAATCAATGCCTTGAAGCAGAAATACCCGAAAGAAGCCGATTTGATAAAGTCGAAAACGATAAACAGCGTTACCGTGTATCCTTATTTCCTTTTGCGGCTTTTTCGGTCGGGAGAAATAAAAGATGGTATTTATAGAATCGGCCGGTCGGAATATGATATGTTGCTTTCTGATTTTGACAGGAAACGGTCATCGAAAAAAACAGAAACACGCTTGAATTTTATCGCCTATGATATCCGTCTGAGCGCGTTTTTGGCGCTCGGTCTTAAAATCGAAGAAACGGAAAACGGCGCGACTGTTTCTTACCGGCATCCAAATATGCTCCCGGCAATCCGCGCCATGGTGCTCGCCTCTCAGACAGTAAAAACATTTGGAGAGGAAAGCTTTCGTTACTGTGAGTTCCGTATACTTTTTGGTAAATTCAAGCCAACTTACTCAGATGTCGTGGCGCCTCTGGATGATGCACACCGCTTGCTTTGCGATCTTGCGCATACTTACCTGCTATCCATTAAAGCAACTCCTTCCAGCACGACCTTCTGGAAAGTCAACTACAAATACAAGGGTTCTCAACTGGCCCAGATCAGCACCGAAGGCTCTGAAATGCGCCTGACCATCACCGGCACTTATCATTGGGACAGCCCCGCATTGATAAACGACCGTCTCGCTAAAATGGATGATACTACGCAGAAGTTCGCACTACAAAACTTAAAGTACTGTATCGCATGCTCCGCTTCTCACGGGCTTGGCGCCTTTTTCACGATTCTGGGGCAGCGTAAGCGCCTGTGCTCCGGCATCCACTTTTTAATCCGGCACCGTTGTACAGCCGAGGACATTCCGCAAATCAAAAAGCTGCTTATGATCCGGATAGGGATAATCGACAATCAATCATAACACCGGAGGAACAACCGATATGGACAAAAAATACAGTGCGGAAATTCACTATCTTTTCAACAGCGGTTTTACTGTACAAACCGCAGAGCATTTTTTTATTTTTGATTACTGCAATGCCAATCCTGCCGATACATCATACGGTTTGAACGCCGGTATCATTGATCCTGTTACCCTTTCCGGTTTAAATGTCTCAGTCTTCGCTTCTCACGCCCACCCGGATCATTTCATTCCAGAGATCCTGACCTGGAGCCCGATAATTCATAACCTGCGCCTTTTTTTGTCTTTCGATATCCCTCTTACCAAGGAAATCCCGAATGCAGCTATCGTATTTCCCAATCGGTCTTATAACCTCGGCGACATACAAATACGCACATTAAAATCCACCGATGAGGGCGTCGCTTTTCTGGTAAAAGCCGATGGTTTGACGATTTATCACGCAGGCGACTTGAACTGGTGGCACTGGGAAGGCGAACCGGAATCGGACAATCGGGCAATGGCACGGGAATATAAAGCGCAGATTGACTTGCTGGAAAATGAAAAAATAGATATCGCGTTTATTCCGGTTGATCCGCGCCTGAACCGGGAGTATCTTTGGGGCCTTGATTATTTCATGCGCCGAACCAATTCAAAGACAGTCTTTCCCATGCACTTCGGAACGGATTTTTTGTTTTTTGACAAGCTGTTTTTAGACCTCTCTCCTGAAGATTATTATAATAACATCGTCAGGATATCGCATCGGGGAGAACGGTTTATTCTGTCCACCGATTAAATTGAAGAGCAGCATTATAAAAAACGAAACAAATGCCACGACATTAAAAACCTGTTATATTGCAGGCAAAAACGCAGAACGCAGAATGGTGAATACACGGGCAGAAATCAACGTGTTTACATAAGTTTGTTAACATAACATCGCTGTCGCGATACAGTTATACCTGACCGCTTTTGGCAATTAAACAAACCAGGCACAGTCGGCTACTGCGCCTGGTTCGTACATACTATTGGAGGAGAACAGTACTATACCGTTATCGGTATGTGTCGTAGACCCTGCCCAGAAGGCCGTGCGCTACATCTTCCGTTATCTGAACAGGGCAATATGAGGCCAGGTGATTGCTCATAACATCGGGTGCCAGGCTGAGCACCTTTTCTCTTGTGTAACCCATTGCCTCCAGAGACTTCATGTTCATCAGCCGCATCAGACCGCGGACACCGTCCGCCACCATTCGTCCGAGCTCGGCGCCGCTCTCATTTCCCTTGACAATAAGCCCCATCGCGTTTGCTATGATCGCCATGCGCTCAGGCATGGCCGGAGCGACAAGCGCCATTGTTTCCGGGAGTGCCAATGCACAATTCAGGCCATGGGGTGTATGAAAGTGACAGGAAAAGGCATCGGCAACGGCATGCCCCACATGTGTGATCGGGTCATTAAATGCAAGGCCCGCCCAGTTGGCCGCCAGAGCCATTTCAGACCGGGCTTCAAGATTATCAGGCTCATTATATGCGATAAGCAGATTTGCCGTTATCTTTCTGATGGCCGCCTCACCAACGAGATCAGAATGCGGATTCCAGTTTATGCATGTCATCGCTTCAGCGGCATGCGAAAACGCGTCCAGTCCCGTATTTACCGTTTCGAATTTCGGTAGAGTAACCGTGAGCTCCGGATCAACGATCGCTAAAGTGGTATTGATAAAAACACTCCACTTTGCGTTTTTATCAGGCCGTGATATAACGGCGACTTTTGTGACCTCGCTGCCGGTCCCAGCGGATGTCGGAACTAGAATAACCGGTGCTTTTGTATTAACTGTTATCGGCTTTGCCTGAATATACGTTCTCGCCGGTCCCGGGTTGTGAATGAGAATAGAAATTGCTTTGGCGGCATCCATGCTGCTCCCGCCTCCGATCCCCGCCACGCAGTCTATCTTTTCCCGAAGCGCAACGGCTCCCCCTTTGTCAACCACCTCATCGGATGGATCCGATACCACACCGCCAAAAAGGGCATAATCGATTCCAGCGGCCTTTATGCTTGCAATCGCCTTATCAATGATCCCGGCCTTCTCGATTCCGGAATCATACACGCACAGAACCTTTTTGCATCCAAGCTCTTTAATCTTCTCGCCGAGAATCTGTATCGCACCGCACCCGTAAATCACCGGCGCAGGCTGTGAATACTGACGAAACATATTAACCTCCATTCTGCCGCGAAGCGGCGGTACAAATAGTCAGGAAAAATCGATTGTGCGAAACTTGTTTCGCGCTGGGGAGCAAATGGCCGCCGTCATATTTGGCGGCCAAATCGATTTCTTCCGTGCGTGAAAGGTTTTTCACGCTAACCTCTTTATTATAATGCGTAATGCTCATATCTGCCATGTCTTGGCTCTTAAGCAGTTTTCATCGTTTCTGTTCTTCCAGCGTCTTCAGCCTTCGATAAACGGTAAACATCATCGTGCTGAAGCAAGCAATTCCTCCGACAATATCCGATAACGGTTCGGCCAGAAAAATGCCGTCAGTGCCCATCCCGGTGATTGTCGGCATAAACAGGATAAGCGGGATTAAAATGATCACTTTTCTGAAAAGAGAGAAAAAAACCGCCTCCTTTGCTTTGCCCAAAGAAATAAAGGCATTTTGTCCCGCAATTTGAAACGCCATCATAAAAAAAGCACAGAAAAATGCCCGAATCGCCGGAATGCCGACAGCCAGAAGTTCCCGATCAGTATTGAATATCCGTATAAATAGCTGCGGGACAGCCAGTATGATCGCTGATACCATTACCGTATAAACAATGCTGATCATAGTCTGGATTTTTATGCCTTCACGAACGCGCATATACTCTTTTGCGCCATAATTATAACCGAGCACAGGTTGCGCCCCGCCCATCAGGCCCGACAGCGGCATATGTACGATTTCACGGACAGAGTTGATCACGGTCATCGCGCCCACATAAACATCGCCGCCCAAGTTTCTCAGCGTAGAATTATAAAGAATGCTTACGGCACTGTTTGTTATTGCCATTGTGAATCCGGTGAGTCCCAAAGAGAGCGTTCGAGAAACAACTCGCACCCGAAGCCGCAGATTATTAGGACGCAGCTTTAGTATGGCCTTCTTTCCGGTCAAAAACCGAAAAACCCAAACTGCGGATATGCACTGCGCTATGACGGTTGCCAGCGCCGCACCTTTTACACCCATATTCAATGCGAAGATAAACACCGGATCCAACACTATATTGGTAACCGCGCCGATGAGTACGGTGAACATACCCGTTTTTGCAAAGCCTTGGGCATTGATGAAAGGGTTCATGCCCAGGCTGATCATCACAAAAACCGTACCTATCAGATAAATCGTCAAATAATCGTTCGCGTACCCGAATGTGTTGTCGCTTGCGCCGATGAGACGAAGAACTGGAGCCTTGAAGATAAAACCCAGAACAGTCAATATTATGCCGAATCCCACGAGCATCGCAAATGAATTTCCCATAATCAGTTCCGCGCGTTTATCATCCCCCTCTCCGCGCGCAATCGAGAGCAGCGGAGCTCCGCCCATTGAGCAAAGACTCTGAAAGGCGGTAATAATCGCTATGATCGGAAAAGCCAGTCCGATGCCTGTCAGCGCAATTCGTCCCTCGTATGCCATGTGTCCGATATACATCCGGTCTACCACGCTGTACAGAAGATTAATCAACAAAGCCAGCGTCATTGGTCCGGAAAGCCTTAAAATGTTGCCGGCAAGGCTCCCCATTGTAAAGTCGTTTTGCTTGTTATTCAATTCAATACCATCTGCTTTTAATTTATATGCACTACTATATAGGAATCAGAGCAAACATGCAAGAATTATGCGTCCCCTGCATTATCACCGGCCGCTAATTTGAGTGAATCGAGTATATTTGCAGGCACAGCCATACAACCAATATCTATCCCCTCAAGATTTCCTCCATGAAAATCGCTGCCTCCGGTTATGGCCATGTTGAATTTCTCAGCAACCGTCCTTATCTTAACCGTATCCTCAGGCAAATGGGACGGGTGGTAGGCTTCAAGACCCCAAACGCCAGCTTCTTTAAGACGTACAATAAGCTGCAAAAGCTCACTTTCGTCATATCGGTACTGCATTGGATGAGCCAATACCGATATACCGCCGGCATTGCGAATTAGCTCTACTGCTCTATCAAAAGGCAGATATATTCTTGGCAAATAATACGGTCTTCCCTGACCCAAGAATTCATTGAAAGCATGTTTAATCGTCGGTGCATACCCCTTTTCAACCAACTCGGCAGCGATATGCGGTCTTCCAATCACAGCGTTCGGATACTTTTCATTGATTTCCACCACAGAAACCATATAGCCGTCTGCCGCCATACGCAGAATAATGCTCTCGTTTCGTTGATTCCTGCCATCAACAACCGCTTTAAGCTCGTCATTGAGCTCTTTTGAAAACGGATTGATGAAATATCCCAGAACATGAATCTCTTTGCCTTCGTGTTCTGCCGACAGTTCAATTCCCGGTATCACCTCGAGCGGGCCTTCGGAAGGGATGATGCCGCGAACAGTATCATGGTCAGTGATCGCAACCGCTTTCAAGCCCTTTGCTTGCGCCCGAGAAACAACTTCCTGAGGAGAAAGTGTTCCGTCAGACGCCGAAGTGTGTATATGCAGGTCGATCTGTTCCATCAGCATCATCCTTTCGCCGGTGACTGCACGAGAATACTATACAATTCCGCCGAGATCATAGGTTTCCAGCCACTTTTTTGCCGTATCGCAAACATTTTTCAGCGCCTCGTCTCCGAAAGGCGTGTCAAGACCGGCATGCGCAACCAACTCGGTGAAAAGTTTTGTCCCACCCGGTCGCGTATACCGCATATAGGCATCCCATGCGGCTTTATTATCTTTCATCATCAAGTCCCAAAATTGAAGCGCAACTGTCTGCGCGAGGCAGTAGTCAATATAGTAAAACGGCACCTGATAAATATGAATCTGACGCTGCCAGCCCTTGGCTTCACCGTAAAAGGGCAATTCATCCAGTCTCATCCACGGCATATAGATTCCGAGCAGTTCCTTCCATGCATCATGTCTCTGCTGCGGCGACATTTCCGGTTTTTCAAAAACCAGATGCTGAAAATGATCGACCATTGTACCGTATGGGATGAAGGTCAAGGCACCCGCCAAATGAGTATATTTGAATTTCTTCGTATCGTTTCCGAAAAATCCCTCGCTCCAAGGCCAAGCAAAAAACTCCATAGACATGGAGTGAACCTCGCAGGCTTCCGCCGTCGGGCTCTGAAGCTTAAACGGTACGATATCTCTGGCCAAATATCCGGCAAAGGCATGACCTGCTTCATGTGTGATTACCTCGACATCATCCGAGGTGCCGTTGAAGTTTGCGAATATGAATGGCGATTGATAGTCGGGAAGCGATGTGCAGAAGCCGCCTCCCGCCTTGCCGGTTTTGCTCAATACATCCAGCAGCCCATTATCATACATAAAGTCGATAAACTCCCCGGTTTCCCGGGACAGATCGTGGTAAAACACCTTGCCGTGCGCCAGAATATCCTCTGATGTTCCGTTAGGCTTCGGGTTACCGCTTCTAAAGGCCAACGCGTTATCGGTAAAATTCATTGGATAAGTCTTTCCCAGTCTCTCGGCTTGCCTGCGGTATATACCGTCAGCCAAGGGCACAAGATAACGTCTTACGGCCGCTCTGAAGCTTTCAATGTCTTCCTTTGTATAATCGTTACGGGTCATCCGGTAGTATCCAAGCTCGATATAATTTTCATAACCGAGTTTTTTTGCCATCTTGTCACGCAATACAACCAACTCATCATAAATCCTGTCAAGCGATTGGCTGTTTTGCGCATAGAAACCAGCCTCTGCTTTCCATGCCTGATGCCGCCGTTTATCATCCGGATCCTGCTTGAACGGAGAAAGCTGAGATAGCGTGTATACTTGATTTTCAAACGGAATCTGAGCCGAAGCGAGCAGTTTTGAATATTCGGTCACCAATGCGTTTTCCTGCTGCATATCCGAAATAATTTCAGGCGAAAAGGTCTTCAATTCGATTTCTGTGTTGAGGAACATCAGTTTACCATACTTTTCTTCAAACTGCGGACGAAACGGAGATTCCAGCAATGCCAAAGACCAGTTTTGCATGTACTCCTCCAATACCGGTGAAATCTCGTCGAAAAACTTTTGCGCTTCATCATAAAACGAATCTCGTGTATCGATTTCGTGTCTGATATAAACCAAGCTCGCCAAGGTAGCAAAATGCCGGTATTCCTCATCTACGGCCAGAAATACATCCTCAGCCTTTTCAAAACTTGAAGCGCTTTTCAAGCTTTCCGTCAACTCCGAAAAAAGCTGCTTTGCCTGTTCGATATCCGGCCGTGCATAAGGCATATCCTGAAACTTCATGTTAATCTCCATTCTGCCGCAAAGCGGCCAGCACAAATAGTCAGGAAAAATCGATGGTGCGAAACTTGTTTCGCTCCGGGGAGCAAATGGCTACCGTCATGTTTGGCGGCCAAATCGATTTCTTCCATGCGTGAAAGTATTTCACGCAGTCCTCCTAAGAGAAAAGAATTTTTAAGCTACTATATTATCATATCACGAAATAGAAAAGCATTACAATCAATTTGTACTGATATTCAACATAAACAATTAGAAACCAGAGAAAAATACTTGCATTCGCGGCATTACTTAATCGTTCATTTCTACTTTATTATCGGCGATTAAAGCCATGTGATCTTAATAAACAAACACAGGCTGATTTACTTTCGCCCGTGTTTGTTTTCATTTTTCCGCAAAATGGAACTTTCATTTCCGCACATCGTCTTTAGACGTATCGCTTTATAGTAGTTTTTTTATATTGGTATGATGGTCATCAGACTTAAGCAGTTTGTAAAAAGGCTTCATTTGTTTCCTGAATTACGGATATTTAATAAATTGTTGTGTCCAATAGAAAGTTCCGTTGGATGCTTTTGCCACACCTACGCCTATCTGATTGTAAATATTGCTTAATATATTCCTCCGGTGTCCCGTCGAGTTCATCCATGCGTTCATCACTTCCTGCGGTGTTCTTTGTCCGTAAGCGATATTCTCGCCCGCCGCCGAAAATCTGATACCAAAGCTCTCCATCATTTTGAACGGTGAACCGTATGTCGGGGAATTATGGCTGAAATAACGCTTGTTGATCATATCTTGTGACTTATAGCGTGCAACGCGGCAAAGCTCCCAGTTGGCCTTTAATGGTGCAAGCCCGTTTTTAGCTCTCTGCTGATTGACAAGATTGACCACTTGTTGCTCCAATGTTTTTACATCATCGATACTGGGAATACTAATTTTCTGTCCGACATAAATCATATTGGGGTTCTTTATTTGCGGATTTGCGGAAATCAGTTCGCTTATTCCGATTTGGTATTTTACCGCAATCTTCCACATTGTATCGCCCCGTACGACCGTATGTGTTCCGCTTTGTGCAAAAGCCGTAATCGGCAATATCAATAACGCAAGCATAAGGAAAGAAGCAATCAGTTTTTTGCATTTCATTAATATCTTCATTGATATACCTCCGTCTTTATTATGAACAGATATTTTTTATAAATCAGTGGTAGATTGATAGGCAAACCGATAAAAAGTGGATATAAACATAAATGCTGACATATACTGATATAATACATTTTAGGAGTCGCCGGTGAATCGAATATTCAGAATAAAATGTAGAATTGCCGATGAAGGTCTTTTTAAAACAATTGTTTATTTTTTTTGTGCGCTTCATTACATCCTGCGTGAATTTCTATATACTATCTATCTGGACCTGAGATACAGCGGAAGACTTCTGACCGGTAATAAATCTTCGGACTTCGGTCATATGGGCGCGCATGATATTTATCATACGGTCTATACCGTGATGTATTTGATTTTCAAGCTGATTGAAATCAAGAGAACCGACGTTCTTGTGGACGTCGGTTGCGGTAAGGGCAGAGTGATTAATTTCTGGCTCAGCAAAAAAATGAACAACAAAATAATAGGTCTGGAACTCGACCCGAAAATCGCCGGAGAGACCGCATCGCATTTTTCAAAATACAAGAATGTTTCGATCATCACAGGCGATGCGATTACAAATATTCCGCCCGACGCGACCGTTTTCTATTTCTACAATCCGTTTTCCGCCGAAAGGGTAAAGCGGTTTGAACAGATTCTTTATGAACTGTTTAAAAACAAACCAATTACAGTTATTTACTACAATCCGAAAAGCCTCCATGTTTTCGAAAATGGAAACTGGACAATTGAGAACATTGACTTTGAAAAGGATATGGGAAAAAAACGCTGGGGCAGGGTTAATCATTTTCATGAGCTCTCAATCATCAAGAACAAAGCTGCCGACGCGCGCTAATGCTGTTCTTTAACTAAACAGAAGAACAGTACTATGGCTATGCGGGTGCTTGAGCCCCCGGCTTTTCGATAGAATAAATTATCCTCGGACGGACATTAATCCGATCCGGGGATTTTTTGCCCTCCGTCTAAACCAGTGTTTTGTTAATATGTGGACGCCAAAAAAGCTAAAATCCTCTCGTTGACCGCTTTACCTTGTTCCATTGGCATGTGCACACGATGACCGCCCCCCGGCACTATCCAAATCTCGGCCTGCGAACATAGTGCTTGCATAATGAGCAGATTATCCTCCGATGCGAATGTATCCTTTTCCCCTCTGATTAAGAACATCGGCATGGTCAGGTTTGCCCAATCTTCACCGGTAATGCCCGGATATCTACGCCAGTCCAGCGCACTTTGCCGCATGAAGCTCTGCCAATCTCCGCCATGCGCATCATTGTGCATGGTTTTAATCAGCTCAATGAGCTTTGATTGCCCGTTTTTGATCAGCGCCTCCGGTTCATAATCGTCTGCACCGGTACTGTCTGCAAATCCGCTGCATCCGATTACCGTAATGCTTCGGATCATTTCCGGATGTTTTGAAGCCAAATGAAGAGCAACTCCGCCACCCAGGCTGTACCCAACTAAATGTACCTTTCCGAGGTTCATCTCGGTAATGAAGCCCGCCATATCATTGGCTATGGCAGGTGTACTCCATTCCTTGTCTTCGCTGTGCGTGCGTCCGTGTCCTCGAAAATCCGGTAACAAACACCGGTATGTGTGGAAAAATGGCTGGATCTGACCGCTGAAAGAAATAATCCCCCTGCTATATCCGCCATGAAGGAATAAAATGGGATCGCCTACCCCGATATCTTCATAATAGATTGAGCAATCACCGACCGTTTTATAGGGCAAAAAATCACGTCCTTTTATATAGAATACTTCATTTAAAACTATTTTAATACTATCTAGTTTTAATGCTTCTTTCTTAGCGCTAAAGCGCAAATATCATGGTTTCTTTGATCCGATCAGCTTGATAAATAAGTCTGTTATCACAGCATCAAATTGTGTTCCCGCATTTTGTTTTAACTCAGATATCGCCTCTTCGTGACTTAAGGCTTTCTTACCGTATACCCTTTCGGTTGTCAGCGCATCATAAGCGTCCGCTACCGCCAAAATCCTACACGGCAAGGGAATGGCTTCCGCTTTTAATCCTCTCGGATAACCCTTACCATCCCAGCGTTCATGATGCGACAAAATTAATTCAGAAATGTTTGACATTTCCGGTACATTTGTTGCAATCCTATATCCGATTTCCGGATGACGCCTGATTTCCGTCCAATCTTCATCCGTTAAGGGTTCGGATTTTAACAAAATACCGCGGCCAATAACGGCCTTTCCGATATCATGAAGCAAAGCCAGCGAATGGAGTTTATTCATGACAGCGTCGGGCAAATGTAATGCTTTTCCGAGCATTAGGCAATGCTGCCATAAACGTTCCGTATGCTCTTTCGTCTCAGCACTTTTCTCATAAAGGGTTGCCATCAACGTTTTGATGATCCTGTTTTTTAAGCCTTTGCTTTCCATCAGCTTTTGATGATACATTTCTTCTTCTGCTTTTTGTATGATACGCTCCAAGTCCTCTTCTTCGGCAAGCTTAACGGCAAAACCCAGTGATACGCTAAGCCGCAGCTCGCCTACTCTTTTTCCTGAGCAGTTCCTTCGTATCCTTTGGACGATTTTTTGCGCGTCAGCAAATCCGGTTTTTGGCAGTATCATAAGAAATTCATCGCCGCCCCATCTTGACGCAATATCCTCCCTCCGGCACACTTCCTTAAATGCCTCAGCCGTACCTTTTAATAACCTGTCCCCCGTTTCATGGCCAAACACATCGTTGGTAATTTTGAGGCCGTTTACATCACCCATAATGACTGTGAGCGGAAGCTGACGCGGTACATCAATCCGCATCATTTCTTCTTCCATGAAGCGCCTGTTATACAGGCCGGTTAGCGTATCATGGAAACTCAGGTACAAGATTTGCTGCAGGTGTTCTTTTTCTTTGCTGACATCTCTGAAGATTATGACAACGCCGTATGTCCTTCCGTTTTCATCTTTTATCGGAGCCGCACTGCCCGATATGGGGATATTTCGGCCCTCCTTGTTCATTAGTACCGTATGATTGGCTATTCCTATTGTATTTCCGCTTTTCAAAACCCGTTCGACGGGGTCTTCTATCGGCATCCCTGTTTCTTCATTTCTTAGCTGAAATACATCCATAAACGGCTTATTCCTAACTTCATCCTCTTTCCACCCGGTGATCTCCTGTGCGGCCTTATTTATTTCCGTAATATATCCGTTGTTATCTATGCCAACAACACCGTCTCCGATTGAATCCAGCATTATTTCCAGCAATTCTTTTTCATGCCGCAGTTGCTCTTTGTACTTCTCTCTGTCTGTAGAATCGAATAAAATGGCAAAATTCTGTGTCATATCCGCGTATGTAATCGGGCAGATGTATGCGTCCACAAGACGAGTCTCGCCGTTCTTTAATCGGCTTTTATACGCTATGTATCTTTCACCCTTTTGTTTGGTCTGCAAATTCTCTGTCGCCTCGTTTTCCTGCAAGGCGATGTTGATGTCTGCGTTGTTCATCAGCAACAGTTCATCCTTTGAATAGCCATAATACGCGCAAGCAGACGGATTTGCATCCATAATACTTCCGGACTCCGGTTCTATCATCAGCATGATGGCTGAATGCGCATTAAACATTGTTTGCAGCCAATGAAGCAGCCTCTCATTCTCGTCTCTTGCCTTCTTCAACTCCGTGAAATCCATTCTTGAACCGATCAGATACTTTACAACCCCGTCCGACATGACAGGGGTAAGGCTTGTCATCCATGTTCTTGGCCCCGACGCAGTCCTCAGCGTCTGCTCATAAGTTATTTTTTCTCTTTTTTGTACACATCGCTTGTAGTCGGCAAGAACAAGCTCGCCGACTTCCTTTCCCAGCACCTCAGTCGGAGTTTTGCCTTTTGTCTCCTCCAGATTAACCCCGGCGTGCTTTTCGTAGGATTTATTGAATCTTATATAGCGAAATTCCTCACCTTCAACAGAAACCAGAAACATCGCCTCTTGGGTGTTGTTGAAAATCATTTCCAGGTCGCCTGAAAGCTCGTTAATTTCTTTAGCCTGCTTTTTTACCTCCTCAAGATTTCGTCTGTCTTCGGTCACATTTTGGAAGATAACCGCAAAATAATACTTCGCCGGCGAATAAGCCGTAACCTTATACCATTGATTATCATACTGAGCATATCGGGTCATTTCCTTTGAGATTCCCGTCAGCGCGACATTTCCGTAAAACCCGATCCAATCGAACGCATCATTTTGTAGGTCTGTAAATATTTCGGAAGCTTTTTTTCCAATTACATTTTCCGCAGCTACACCCATAATCTGTTCATAACTTTTATTTATATCCAGTAATACAAAATCAACAGGCTTGCCTGATTGATCCAGTAATATTTTATGATAAGAATAGGCAAGTGGAAGCTTTTTTAGCAGGGGATCATTATATGTTTTCTGCAAGCCTGATCATCCTTTCCGCATTAATAGTCATATTATGACGTTCTTGTACGTAAATTGACAACTGAGCATTTCAATCTTAATCATTGCTTAAGATAATACTTAACATCCCGCAGTCCTGGTGCTATAATCATATACATCGCTAAACATATCGTCGGAACTCTTTCCTGCTATGCATAACCTACTAAAAATGAACGCAAATCGCTATGACAAAGCTATTATACTCATTATTTACAGCACCTGGCAAGCAAATCAGGACCATTATTCTTTCATGTATATTTTCCAGATATAGGTCAGAGAATAACTGCATACGTCGGTTTATTTTATGAATATATGGAGGAGCCATGAAGATCTTGCTTGTTTATCCGGAAAACCCTATCACATACTGGGGTTTTCAATATGCGTTGAAATTCACCTACAGGAAGGCGGCCTATCCGCCGCTGGGCCTTTTGACAGTCGCGGCAATTCTGCCGCAGGATATTGAAAAAAAACTGATTGATATGAATGTCAGCAAACTCAAAGACAATGATATTCTATGGGCAGATTATGTTCTGATCAGTGCCATGGTTGTTCAAAGGGCGTCAGCGAAACAAGTTATCGAACGTTGCAAAAAGTACGGTGTGAAAACCATAGCGGGCGGCCCTTTGTTCACGACGGAATATGAGTCGTTTGGTGAAGTTGATCATCTTTTGCTAGGCGAGGGCGAAATCACGATTCCGGAGTTTATCTCAGACCTTAAACACAACCGGGCGAAGCCTATTTATAAAACCGACCGTTTTGCGGATTTGAACACGTCTCCTGTCCCCTCGTGGCATTTAATCCATGTAAACAAGTACGTCTCACAGAGTATTCAATATTCCCGCGGCTGCCCCTATCACTGTGATTTTTGCAATATCACAGCCTTATTCGGAAACATTCCGAGAACAAAGGACTCCTCCCGGCTGCTTTCGGAGCTTGACGCACTTTATGAAACCGGCTGGCGGGGAAACATCTTTTTTGTTGATGATAATTTTATCGGCAACAAAAAAAAACTGATTAATGATACGCTTCCAAAGATCATCGACTGGATGAAAAAACATCGCTACCCGTTTACATTTTCAACAGAGGCTTCCATCAATCTGGCAGATGATAAAACCCTGATGGAATTAATGTCAAGGGCCGGGTTTAAGTCGGTTTTTGTCGGTATAGAAACGCCTGATGAAGATAGCCTTGCCGAATGTAAAAAAACACAGAACAAAGACAGAGATTTAATGGATAGCGTACGAAAAATCCAGTGCTTTGGTATGGAAGTTCAAGGCGGGTTCATTGTCGGTTTTGACAATGACAAACCATCAATTTTTAGGAATATGGTCGACTTTATCCAGGACAGTGGGATTATATCGGCGATGGTCGGCCTTTTGAACGCACCGAAAGGCACGAAGCTATACCAGCGCATGAAAAGCGAAGGCAGGCTTAAGGATTATTTTTCCGGCAACAATACCGATTATACAATCAATTTTACACCCAAAATGGATTTGAATCTGCTGGTAAAAGGGTATAAAAGCATTGTATCCACCATATATTCTCCGAAATATTACTATGAACGCGTCAGAAATTTTCTAAAAGGCTGCGCTGTGAAGAAGATGCGGTTCACTCGTTTCAACCCGATCGTCATTCTGATTTTTCTTCGGTCCGTTGTTATGCTCGGTATATTCGGAAAAGAGCGTGTCTACTTCTGGAAGCTTTTGTTATGGTCTCTTTTCAAGCATCCGAAATTATTACCGGCAGCAGTCAAATTTTCTATCTTTGGCTACCATTTTAGAAAAATATATGAAGAAACAGGCGTTTAGCATATGACGGCACTTATAACCTCGCACGTTTTAAATGTTTATTTGCCGTTATAAGCATGGTTGTCTTTAAGATAGACACTGCCTAAAACTGTTTTTGCTTTCTTTTTTAGTTCTGCCGCTATTTTTGCGATTTCCGCATATGACTGAAAGGATCGGTTTTTGTTGGAAACTACCGCAAGCGATATTGTCATAATAGGGAATTCCATGTGTTCCCCTCTTCTGTCCGTTGTCATGATCCGGCCGCTTCTTAAATCTTCTTCATTATATAGCGACCGTATTCTATGATCGAATTCGGATATTATCCCATCGCAGACTAAGTCTGCATTATCCGGATTGACGATCAGCACAAAGTCATCTCCTCCGATATGACCCAAAAAGCCATCGGGACCTCCCGAATAGCAAAGCTGATCACCCAGAATATCCGCGGTCATTTTGATTGCGCTGTCGCCTTTTGCAAAGCCGTATACATCGTTAAACGCCTTGAAGTTATCGATATCTGCATAAATAACGGTAAATGGCGTGTTTTCCACTAATTTGCCGATCAACTCCGCCTGAATTTCTATGTTGCCGCGCAGGCCTGTCAGTGGATTTGCGCTTCTGTTCCTGTCTATTCTTCTCAGTGTGTTCCTGACCTTGCTCAACAATTCCCTTTTATTGAAGGGCTTTGTAATATAATCATCTGCACCAAGCTCCAAACCAGCCAATTTGTCTTCCTCATTTCCCTGTGAGGTCAGCATGATGATCGGCATCAGGTTATTGCTTTCAGATTCTCTTAGAATTCGACACACCTCAAGCCCATCCAAATCGGGCATAACAACATCAAGAATGACAAGATCAGGTTTCTCTGTGTGTACGAGTTTCAAGCCTTCGCTGCCGGTCGCTGCACAGATAAACCGATAATTCGCCTCAGTTATTATTTTCTTTATGTATTGGGTAAAAAAATGGCTGTCATCAATCAGCAGAATTGTTTTTTGTAGCATTACACACCTCTGACACAAATAATGACAAATAATGCCTATATGATGCCATATACTTTCGCCTAATGTAAGCGGGGCCGCCACAAATTGGCGGTACAAATGGTTGTGTGAGCGTATTTTTCGCATCAATACCAAAGAAAGGGATGACTTTACGATGGGTGGGTATGTTATCGCCCTTGATCAGGGCACAACCAGCTCCAGAGCCATTGTATTCGATCGACTCGGTAACGTCGTATCCAAAGCACAGCACAGCATCACACAGTATTATCCCTACCCGGGATGGGTGGAGCATGATCCTGTGGAAATCCTGCAATCGCAGTTGCGCGCTTTGGACGAAGCTTTTGAAAATAGCGGGTTGCTTATTACCGATATCGAAGCCATTGGCATATCAAACCAGCGGGAAACAGCCGTAGTATGGAATAAGAGGACCGGAAAACCCGTCTGCAATGCGATCGTCTGGCAATGCAGGCGAACAGCCGGAGAATGTGAGCGCTTAAAAGCCGATGGTATGGAACCCTATGTCCGCGAAAAAACAGGACTACTCATCGACGCCTATTTTACCGGGACAAAATACAAGTGGATTCTAGACAATGTCCCCGGTGCGCGTGCATCTGCAAACAAGGGCGAGCTAATATGCGGTACTGTTGAGTCCTGGCTGATTTGGAACCTGACCGGGGGCGTCCATGTGTCGGATCATTCAAATGCATCCCGCACCATGCTTTTTGACATTAAAAAGCTTGACTGGGATACTGAGCTGTTAAAGGCCCTCGACATTCCCGAATCCATGCTTCCGGTTCCGGTGCAAAACAGCATGGTATACGGAAAAACAGTCAAAAGTCAAGTCTGGCCGAACGCATTGGATGGCATACCAATTATGGGCGCCGCAGGTGATCAGCAGGCCGCGCTTTTCGGGCAAGCTTGCTTTTCACCAAACCGAATTAAGAATACATATGGGACGGGCTGCTTTACACTGCTCAATATTGGGTCCTCACCTTTCGTTCCGAAAAGCGAGCTTCTTGTTTCGGTGGGCTGGAGCTTGAACGGAAAAACGGATTATGTTCTGGAAGGCAGCGTTTTTCACGCGGGTTCGGCAATCCAGTGGCTAAGGGACGAGCTTGGCCTCATATCAACAGCGAGCGAATGCGATGTGCTGGCAGACAGTGTTTCCGATAATGGGGGCGTTTATTTTGTTCCCGCATTTACCGGTCTCGGTGCGCCTTATTGGGATATGTACGCCCGGGGTTCGGTGCTCGGCCTGACAAGAGGGTGCACAAAAGCACATCTTGCACGCGCCGTACTGGAGAGCATCGCCTATCAGGTTGCGGATCTGATCGGTGCCATACCGGAAGAATACAGAAATGAGATTCATGAGCTTCGAGTTGACGGGGGGGCGGCAGTCAGTGATTTTCTACAGCAATTTCAGTCTGATATCCTTCAGATTCCCGTTCGTCGTCCTAAAGCCGTTGAAACCACTGCGCTTGGCGCGGCTTATCTTGCCGGACTTTCTGCCGGTCTATGGAAAGATACCGCCGAAATCGAACGCAATTACTCTGATGAACGGTTATTTATCCCCCGCATGGACGGAAAAGATGCCTTAATGCTGTTTTCAAAATGGCATAAAGCGGTAAAGCGGTCGCTTCGCTGGTCTGACTAAGCGGCTTCACAAGATGTCATATATAAGCGGAGACTTCCCGTTCATATTATTTATCGTTTCGTTGTATGTCGGATATTTGCTTTTTTTTAAAGGCTTCGGAAAAGATCTTTTCGAGTACTTCCATGCTGACCGGCTTGGACAAATGCATATCAAATCCGGATTCCAGGGCCAGCCTTTTTTCTGTCTCCGACGCATAACCGGTTAACGCAATAAGAATCGTATTATCAAGTCGTGCATCTGCTCTGATCGACTTCGCCACATCATATCCGCTGAGGCCCGGCATTCCGATATCACATAATATGACATCAGGTCTTTTTTCGAGGGCCTCTTTGATGCCTTCATAACCGTTATGTACAGTTGTAACATCGTGGCCCATAATCTTAAATAAAGAGCTTTGTATTTCCGCAAGAGATTTGTTATCCTCAACGATAAGAATATTAACCGGGAAACCGGACTGTTCGCGTCTGCTCGTTTTACTTTGCTTTACATTCATATCGGACAGCATTGGCAGATGCAAAATAAACACGGCTCCCTTTCCTACCCCCTCGCTTCGGACCTCAATGTTTCCGCCATGCAAACATGCTATATTCTTCGCTATGGCCAAACCCAGCCCCAGTCCCCCGCTTGTTATCGTCAGAGCGGTGTCGTCCCGGGTAAACGCCTCAAAGATATCCGGCAGAATTTCTGCCCTTATACCTACCCCGTTATCCGCGACACTTACCGTAGCATGATCCTCTTCTTTGCTAACATAAAGTGCGACCAGACCACCATCCTCGGTAAATTTCAACGCATTGCTCAACAAATTCTCAATGACCTGCGTGATTCGAAGCGGATCGGCATATATATAAATCGGATTGCTTTGAATGTTTTCAATGAGCCGGATATTTTTTGTTTTAAACTGCGGCCGCATATCTCCGGCTGCATGCGCAACAATCTGGCATATATCAACCTTTTCCTTTTCCAGTTTCAGCATATTTTGAGATATTCGCGTAAGATCCAGCAAATCGTCCACAAGGCCCCGCAGGTAATCTATCTGCCTGCCCATAATCACCATTGCGTTATTCCTCTCACTGTCATCCCTTGTTGTCTCGAGCAGCATCATCCCCGAATCCAGAGCCGCAAGGGGATTTCGAAGTTCGTGGGACAGAACGCTGATAAACTTGTTTTTGTTTTTATCTGTTTTTTTTAGCTCCTCTACAAGAGCCAGCGCATGCTTTTCGCTTTCCATCAAAGCTTTTTCCATGGAAATCCGTTCTATGGCGTCCGCCGCCATATGCGACAACAAATCGAGCATTCGGAGTTCGCGGTCATGAAATGTTTTCTTTTCGTGGTGATAGGTGCTCAACACGCCTGTCAATCTTCCGGTACTGCTCACCAGGGGTGTGAATTGGATTATCTGGATACCCTCGTCAACCAAATACCTCAGCACAGGTTGTTCGCATTCATATAGGTATTTTCCGATATCATCAATGACGATTCTTTTTTTGTCCCCGAGCAGTTTTTCGAAAACCCTGTCTGCGACCGGAATGAAATGGCATGCACCGGGCAGTTCGTTATTAAAGTTTATTGCTGTTATGGTTTTAAATACATTTTCATTGCTTAGATAAATGCTGATAGAGCCCTTCTGTGCCGAGGTAACCGAGATTGCTGAACGCAATATTTCTTGATTTGCGCTTTCGGAGTCATTTTGAGCGATCAGATTCAACTCAAGTCTGTGAATGGTATTGAGCACCTCTACCTCCGCCGCAAGATCGTCCTTAACGGATCTGAGTTGCTTATCGGCTTCAACTTTATCGGTAATGTCCGTGGTGGTTCCGTAAATCCTGACAGGCATCCCGTTTTTATCGTATTCGACTTTGCCCTGATCCAGCACCCAGATATATTTTTCGCCGCAAATTTTATGCCTGTATATATTTCTAATTCGATAAGCCTTTTCTTTGAGTGTCTCCTCCCGTCTTTTGCTTAGTTCTTGTAAGTCGTCAGGATGAACCAACCCATCCACAAATTGATCCATTTCCCCATCGGATATATGCTCGGCGCCGATTCTTTTTTTCCATTTGGCGGATAGCCTTAGTGTTTTCTTTTTCATATCATAGATCCATGACGACAAGGAAGACCCGTCAAGAATCTCCAGGTATTCTTGTTCCTTTTTTCGAAGCATCTCGGCTTCTTTTTCAAGCAGCGCGTTTTTCCGAATCTCATCTTCGACCCTTATTCTGTCCGTAATATCTGACGAAATTAACGCTACCGAAGTCACTTCACCATCCTTTATAACAGGATAAAGCCGACTGGACGCCCACTGTCCATTAAATTCCTCAACACTGAAAACAGGCTCTTTCGTTTCAAACACCCGATTGAGCTCTTTTATTCTGCGATCAAGAACCTCACCGGCGTTAATGCTTGGATAATCTTCGAGCTTTGTACCGATTACCTCTTCGATTGACTTATTGTTTTTTTGGGCCAGATGTCTGTTGGCACTTAGAAATGTTCCTGTGCGGTCGATCATACCGACTCCCTCGTCGAGCGCGTCCAGAATCATCCTGTGCCTTCCGCTCAGCTCTCTGAGCGATTTTTCGTTTTCTTCGCGCTGCATTATATTTGCCATCAGCACACAATAGTCCTTTAAGGCATTGATTTCAAACTGCCGCCATTTCTTTCGCTTTTTTACCGTAGAAAGCGAAATCTTTCCGATTGCCTTTCCCTGAATTAAGAGCGGGCAGGAACATAGAGAAGTTATATGATCAAAGCTTTGGTTTTCTTTATCCTTATCCCCCTTATGTTCTTGATCCCAGGCGTTCCAAAGGTATGTTTGACCTTTTTTATGGCGTTTAATTTCCCCTGACTTTTCCTTTAGTACCGTTGTTTCACAATTATCGCCTAAGCAATACGACGGCTTTCGATCCCACTCAAGCAGACGCAGGATAATACCCTTTTCCCATTTATATCTGTAAAGGATAACCCTGTCGACGCCGCAAAAACCCGCAATCAGTTTCATGGAGTTTATAATGATTTCGGGAAATGACTCCAGGGGCGCACTGATAATTTCCTGAGCAAGCAGCAAAATCTTATGTTCAAACGCAAGCCGGCGTTTTTCCTCCCTCAACAGCCTGATATGGTCGGTAATATCGTGCATGGTCCCTTTGACAGATACGCCAATACCTGAATCGTTTTTATTGATGCAAGTCTGAGACCGTATGTATTTGCGCCCGCCTTCACCTGTCAATATTTTAAACTGCATATCAATATTTTCGCCCGATATGACAGATTGACTCAGCGCTTTTTGCACGCGGTTCCTGTCTTTTGAACAGATGCTTTCTAAAAATGTTTGCATGCAGGGCCATGCCTGTCCGGGCTGCAAATCGAGAATCCTATACATTTCGGCGCTCCAGTTCATCGTATCATTGGTGACATCCCATTCCCAGCTTCCCATCTTGGCGATTTTCTGTGCTTCCTCCAAATTGTTCAGTACCGGGAAATCAACCATTTCTTTTCTTTTCTGTGGAGCGTTCTTCGTCTTAGCGTCTTTTGTCATACCTACCACCCGTATTAATATAGCAATGATCTTATTTAGCCTGCCGTTTTTGATTGCACCTTTAAGCTTTCCGGAAACCCTGTCACTATTACACATTGGTTACACGTTCTTCTTTTTCTTCTTAAATATACCATGATTTCTTTATCTTGTTAATATGCTATTAAAATGTTTTAACATCCGTTTTTACCGTTAGTTTCACCCGTCATTACATATTTCGTATTATTGTCCGATATTGAACATAGCGTAATAGATATGTGCATTGATATGCCTTTATTGACTGCCGCAGCAAATGATTCTATAATCAAAGCCGCACCGCTTCATAGATCTGACTCTATTATGCTGCCTGGCGCAGAACGGAGGGTTATAATGGAAGAAACAAAGCTGATCGATTCCTGGATCGACAGTCATATAAACGAAATGATTTCGGATCTTTCGCTGCTCGTTTCGATAAAAAGCGTAAAAGGAACCTCCTCACCGGATATCCCGTTCGGTGAGGGACCGGCTAAAGCGCTCAACGAGGCTTTGCGTATTTGTTCCTCATATGGGTTTTTTACCAAAAACCATGACAATTACGTTGGAACAGCGGACCTTAACCAAAGGGAAACCACTTTGGATATTTTGGCCCATCTGGATGTCGTCGACGAAGGAGAGGGTTGGACAAGCAATCCGTACCGTCTGACCGTGAAGGACGGCTATCTTTACGGGCGTGGCACAGCCGATGATAAAGGTCCAGCTATTGCTGTCTTGTATGCGATGCGTGCTGTTAAAGAATCCGGAATTACCTTAAAATACAACACACGTCTTATCATGGGAACCGACGAGGAATCGGGTTCTCGGGATCTGGAGCATTATTTTATGACCGAGAAATCCGCTCCGCATACGTTTACGCCGGATTGTGCTTTTCCTGTTTACAACATAGAAAAAGGCGGGTACAAGCCGCTGATTCGGAAAACATGGGATCTTCAGACGGTCTTGCCCCGCGTTGTGTTATTTAAAGGCGGTTATCGGCTCAATGTGCTGCCCGCCGAAGCCGAGGCCGTCGTTGCGGGCATAACCGCTGAAGAGCTGTCCCCAATTGTAAGCAATGCCGCTGCAGCATTCAGGGTAACCTGTATGCATGAGAAAACAGATCAGGGAATAAAAATCACAGTTCGGGGAAAGTCCGCGCACGCCGCCTCGCCCGAAGAAGGGAACAACGGACTGACAGCCTTGATCGGAATTCTGGCCGCTTTGCCTCTTTCTGACTGTCCTTCCACACAGGCTCTCAGGCAGCTCAATGAAGTTTTCCCACATGGTGACAACCATGGAAAAGCTGCCGGAATCGCAATGAAAGATGATATTTCAGGAGATTTGACCATCGTTTTAAGCTTAATGACCATGAATGAACATGGCCTTACCGGCCGCCTTGACGGCAGGATACCCATCAGCGCAAATGATGATAATTGTAAGGCCGTGTTTGAAAAAAGGTTAAAATCTTTGGGATTTTCGGTGGAAGGCGAAATGACAAAGCCGCATCACACGCCGGCGGACAGCCCCTTTATCCGGACGCTTTTGAATTGTTATGAGCGATATACCGGAAAAAGAGGTAGTTGCCTGTCAATGGGCGGCGGAACTTATGTTCATGATATTGAGGGCGGCGTTGCATTCGGTGCTACCATGCCCGGTTTTCAATCCAACATCCACGGCTCAGGCGAACACATAGCGCTCGACGACTTGATAACGGCTTGCAAGATTTATGCACGGGTAATCCTTGAGATGTGCCGTGAAGCGCCATTTGACACATAAGCATCAGCCGGAAACTTATTTCCCGGTAAGACTCCCATTATTCAAGATGATGTTTCAGCGTCCTTATTGCTTCTTCCAGCATTTCTTCCATATTGTTTACCGATGCTAAGTCCTGTGGGATCATCGCATCAGCATATTTTTTATAAAGCGGTAATCTTTGCTTATAAAGCTCGCCAATTGTCATACTCGGAGACATAACAATTCCCCGTGTCTTCATGTTATGAATCCTGTTTTTTAGCTCGACAAGAGGAATATCAATAAAAACTGTCAGTGCATCTTTTTTCAGATGTGTCATAGCTTTTTGGGAAAGAACCGCGCTTCCGCCTGTGGCAATGACCGTTGCTTTACAGGCAATTGATTCAACAACCGCTTCCTCTGCTTTTAAGAATTCTTCGATTCCATATCTATTGATAAATTCCTGTAGGGTTGTTTTGTTTTTTTCGCAGAATAGAATATCGGTATCGAGAAATCCGTACCCAATGGTTTTAGCCAGAATAACACCAAGCGTGCTCTTTCCCGCTCCCGGCATTCCGATCAAAACAATGTTCCTCTTCATTGATTTCCCCTTACTTAAATAAAGTTACAGTAAACACAGAAGTTCTGAAGGCCGGTCAATAACAAAGTCCGCGCCCCGGTCAGTTAAAAATGCTTTTGTACGAAACCCCCACGACACACCAACAGGCATAATTCCGGCATTCTTTGCCGTTTGGATATCGACTTCGGTATCTCCGACATAAAGTGTGTCCTGATGCGTTGACCCGAGCTCCAGAAGAGCAGACAGGACAAGTCCGGGATCCGGCTTCCTCCCGTATTCTGCCGAAGCACCGCAAGCAAGTAAGAGCGTATCGGGGAAATAGAAACCACATAGGGCTTTCACCGCTTCGTCGGCTTTATTAGATATGACCCCCGTTTTTATTCCTTTTCTTTTCAGTGTTTTGAGAAGCGCTTCGATTCCATCATACGGCTGTGTCTTGTTGCACATATTGCTGCCGTAATGATCTTTGAAAAGGTCAAAGCATAACGCTTTGACCTTTTCATCTGTTTCAGGTAAAAGAGCCAGTTCCACCAGCCGCCTGGTCCCTCGGCCGATAAAGCTTTCTATTTCCTTTTCTGTTCTTTTGGTAAACCCCAGATATTCCAGCGCGAAGTTTACGCTGTCGTATAAGTCGTGAAGTGTATTGAGCAAAGTGCCGTCTAGATCAAATAAAACCGTTGTATATATTTTGATCACCTCATTGACCTCCCGTCAATCTGTTGACGGCCGCCTGAAGAACCTTCGCGGCAACGGGTCCTGCCGCCGCGCTTCCGCTTCCACCGTTTTCTATCACAACCACGAATGCCAGCGGACAGTCTTCTCTATTTAAGAAGCCGGCAAACCACGCATTTGGCGCTCTACCTCCTCCTACCTCTCCCGTTCCGGATTTCGCACACAGTTCTAAACCGCCATAGCTTTGTTCACCGTAATTGCTGACAACATTGTTGCGCATCAGATATGTTAAATGCTCCGCCGTGCTACCCGGCATGATCCGATTTTTGCTGATCGCCACTGCAATCCTTGAAAGCAGCCCGTTGTCGGATAGGATATGCGGTGAAACTAAAACGCCGCCGTTAGCAATAGCCCCCATATAGGTTAAAAATTGAAAGGGGTTAACCATATCAGTGTATTGCCCGATTCCAGCCCATGCCAGGTCAGCACCTTCGGCGTTAATGCAGTCCACATTACCCGCTTTCGTTCTTATGCCGTCAAATCCAACGCTCGCGGTAATTCCGGCTCTTTCCGCATAATCTTGCAATATCGTTCCGCTGAGTTCAAGTGTTATTTGAGCAAAAGTAACATTGCAGGAATCGGCAAGCGCTTCTTCAAAAGTTATGTCACCGTGTTTGGATGGGCAGGTAACCCGAACACCGCTAATCTCCATAAACCCATCACAACTGAAAATACGAGAGTCAATATCGCTTAGCTTTTCAATCGCTGCGGCCGCCGTTACCAATTTGAAAACAGATCCGGGCGTATAGGATACCGATAAAAGCCGGTTTAAATATACGCCTTCATATGACCCGAGATCCAGATTGACATCAGGCGGATCAGATGGATCAAATGAAGGTAAACTGACCATGCAAAGCACTTCGCCGGTTTTATAATTCATTACACCAACCGTGCCTTTTCGTCCGTTCATCGCCTGATACGCAACGGCACACAACTCCGCATCAAGCGTTAACGCAATATCCATTCCGGTTGTACGCAGTACATCAAACCGATAAACCCCGTTGAGCAAATCCCATCCACTGAGTTTTTTACGGTAAATGACTTGCGCTCCTGTAGATACGTTTCCGTTTATATCACCAATGGCATGCATTACTGCCGTTCGAATCAACCGGTCATCATTAAATTTACGCTCTTCGTCAACTGTTCTTGCCAGAATCTCGCCGTTTCGATCGGTAATTTCACCAGCGTTAATCAGTTCACCGTTCTTATACAAATGCTGGTTGACGGGATATTGCACCCAGTTTTCACCGCTGCTTATATACCGGATCGTAAAGACAAACAACCCGAACACAAGAAGCGCAGCCAAAACAAGCACGGACACCGCCCGTTTATACATCAATTTCATTTTACATCATCCAATCCTCACCGGGGTCATAATTTAAATTGTCCAATTCCTCACATATGATATCCTCAATGTCCGGCCTGCGCCTCTCGTCTGCTGATTTGATAAACGCAAGAAGACACCACGATGAGATCATCGACGATCCGCCGTTGGATACAAAAGGATATGTAACGCCGGTAAGCGGCAGAAGATCCACCGAGCCAAGTACATTTAGCGCCGTTTGAAATAAAAATACAGTAGCTGCTCCACAGGCGATGATCGCATAAAAGGAAGAACGACATTTCGCTGTGATCAGGACAGTAAATAACGCAAGGAAAGCAATAATTAAAGTAACCGTAATCGCTGTAAGCAATCCCCATTCTTCGCACAGAACCCCGAACACCAGATCGGTATCGGCGGCGGCGATATTGATCAAATATCCGTTTCCGCCGCCAAGACCCAGAAGTCCGCCGCTTGCTGCGTAAATCATTGTGCGTGTCTGCTGATATCCGGATGTATCGGCATATGCCCAGACATGCCCCCAAGCCTCAAAACGCGCGGCGATATACGGCATAATGAAAATGGCAGCCACAGCACCGAGTAAGGCTCCCCCGCTGATGATTGCAATCGTCTTAATATCACCTGAACGCATAAATGCGATAACCAAAAAGGTGACGAAGAAAATCAATGCAGTCCCCAGATCGCGCATCAAAATCAGCGCACAAAGGCAAGCGCCCGATAACAATATGAATTTCGTCAGGTTTTTTGTTGTAAGCAGCCTGTCGAGCGAAGCCGCACCGGCCAGTACAAAAGAAACCTTGACAAATTCGGACGGCTGAAACGACATAAAGCCCAAGCTAATCCAGTTTTTTGCGCCGAACCGGTACTCACCGAATAGGAGATTGAACGCCAGAAGCCCTAACCCGCAAACTGCCAGGACATATTTGAGTTTTCTCGCCCGGTTAAGGTTTCCAATGAGCCCTTTCAAAACAGAAAAAGCAGTTACGCCAACGACAACGGCAGTCAGTTGCTTATAGAGTTGATTCGGTGCACCGGATGAAACGACAAATAAGCTAAACCCGCAAAGAAAAAAAGCAAATAACTCAAGCTCTGTGTATTTCCCGCCCCTCCGCCTCGTCAATATAAAATAAAGGCATTCCAAAATCAAAAGGGACAAAATGGAAACCGGAACGGCAATATTGAAATCAGCGCTCATGGCAAAACAAAGCTGTAACATGCCCAGAATCTGAAACAATATGATCAGGAAAAGCGTTATGCCCGAAGAAATGTGTCTGCCCAAATAAGCAAGCTTTGATAGAAATGTCTTTTTTCCCGGATCGGCCGAAAAGTCAATGTCGGAAGGTAGCTTTGTCAATGCAATTCCCGCAAGTGATATCGTATCCCCGTCCTTAATCTTTGCCGAATGATCGATTTTTCCTCCGTTAACCTCAATACCGCCTTTTGAGTTGAGATCGAAAATTCTCCAGCCGCCTCTTCGATAAGAAAGAACGGCATGGCTGCGTGATATTTCAGGAAAATCAATACGTACATCGGACAGATTCCCCCTGCCAATCGAGTTTTCCCAATGCATTAACGGATATTTGACACCGTTTTCCAGCCCAAGATAACCCCATGCTCCGCTTCTTTTTCCTTCATGCAGCAAAGGCAGCGCGCATCTGACAAAAATATAACACGCAAGCAAGGGGAATACCCAACGTATGATCAGTGTATAAACTGCCCTGGTCTTTTCCAGCAGCGCCATACTGTCCGAAATTAACCCGTTGAGCTTATCCAGCCATAAGCCAAGTTCCCCAATTAGCTGTTTTACCGACTCAATCGCATTTTCCATACCATATCATACGGTTAACCGAACTTGAATACCGGTCAATTTACCCCATTATCCAGATTATAACCATATTACTACAGCAATACAGGTTTTTCAACCGGAGCCTTCGTTTCTTTCCGGATCTCAATATTCGGTATTGCAATGTAAAATCGGATATGTTACAATGAGTCCATTTGCAGCGTACATTTGTCCTTAGGTCAGGTACACCCAGATGAGGTAAAAGCAAAAAGTGCGAAAGGCTTCACAGTGCATTGCGTTTGGACTATCGATTTTCCTTAGGTCTTTTTGTAGGAGGTTAGTTATGGGCATAAAAGTAGGTTTATTGGGTGTCGGCCCTGTTGGAGATCATATCGTTAAGGTTCTCAGGGAAAGAAGGTTTCCCATTGACGGCGAATTGACCGTCATGGCAACATCGGAAAGGGACGAAATTCTGGACGGTAGGACATATCATGTACAAAAGATCGCTCCCCACTTGTTTAAAGGCATTGATCTGATGTTTTTTGCCGGGAAAGAGGGCGCAAAAGGGGCAAGCATGCAATGGGGGCAGACTGCCATTGACAGCGGCTGCATTGTGATTGACAATGGCGGAGATTTCAGGATGCACCCGAATTACCCGTTGGTTATACCGGAAGTAAACATGAATAGCGTAACCAGAGATACCAGGTATATATGCAACCCGAATTGCTCAACAATCCAGATGGTCGTCGCCTTGGCTCCACTCCATCGTTTAGCGCGGCTACGCAGAGTAATCGTGTCTACCTACCAATCGGTAAGCGGTCACAGCGGCAGCGGGATCGATGAACTCCAAAAGCAGTCGAAGCAGATCCTAAACGGAGAGATTCCGGAATATGATCCGAGCATATTTTCAAGGCCGATAGCATTTGACTGCATCCCTCATATTGACCGCTTTTTGGATACCGGATACACAAAGGAAGAGATGAAGTTGGTTGATGAGACCAGAAAGATTTTTAGCGCACCGAATCTTTTGATTACTTCAACTTGCGTTAGGGTTCCTGTTATTGTCGGGCATTGTGAATCAATCAATGCCGAATTCGATCAGCCCATGGACGCTGAAAGAGCTATTGATATCCTGTCGGATGAAACGCTTTCTCCCGGTATTGTCTTGATCGACGGACGCAGAGATGATTCCGAATCGCACAGCATCAGAAATGACGAGTACGAGCTTCATTATCCCACAACCACGGATTTATTTAAGGACGGATTGCGGGACGCTGTGCTTGTCGGTCGTGTTCGGAATGACCTTACAGCGAAAAATGCGGTTAATTTATGGTGTGTATCGGATAATCTCCGAAAAGGCGCGGCGACCAATGCGGTTCAAATCGCAGAAGAAATGCTGAAGCTGGGCTACTTATATTAATGGCGCTTTGCACACATGGCTATAATACTGCTCTTCAATTTTGTTAAAGAACAGGATTATAGCGGTTTATTGTCATAGAATCAGTACCCTTCCGGTTGTTTACTTACCTCAATCTTGCTTCGGCCTGATAAAAAAGTTGCTGTTGCGAAATGCATAATATGCATTTCGCAACAGCAACTTTTTTATCATTAGGCGTGCTTTCTTATATTTAGTTTTATACACATATAACGCCTCACCGGTGTCGGTAGTGCGTTATTTTCGGGAATACAGCTCTACCAGGTAATCTTCAACTATATAAAGCAATTGACCCAGTTCTATATTGCTCTCTGCTTCAAGCCTCGCAATGAGATTTTCAACGTCATGCTTTTCACAGCTTATGTCGTCAATTTCGGCACAGTCGGCGTCTTCACCACAGCGGCTTGCTTTTAAACCATACACAACCGAACCCTCGCACCCGTGCGTTTTACAGCTTGTAGCAATAACACGAAAAGATACTTTGGATTGCTTTAGGTCATGAGCTATAACAGCCATTTACGACACTCCTTCATGTTTCAACTTTTCGTATATGATATGTTTTTATTGCAAAATTGAAAAGTCATGTTTTCGACAAATAGCCTAGTTTTTATCGACATTTTTGGTTCATTATGCCATGTTTATGTTAATTAATCTTTTTATTTTTATATATATTGTATATATGACATCTGTTTTTATGACCATCAACAAAATGCAGATGCATAACTAACCGATATATAAAAAAGAAAAAACCCTGTGCTTAAATCATATCACAAGGTTTTTGTATTTTTATGTCGTATTAATTGGTTTGTTAATACTCAATGATATTTATTCTGAGTAAAGGGCTGAAATCAGCTTACCGCCGATGATTAAATGGCATTTGCTTTATCCCAAACTTTGTTGGCTACCAACATGATGAAATCAGAATTGCTTGGTCGCGCTTTATCCTCGTTGATTTCATTTTTGAACATCTTGTAGATCAGCTCAATATCACCCCTGCTCCAGGTTAGCTCTATCGCATTTCTGATTGAGCGTTCCACACGCGTCCAGGTCGTTTTGTGCTTCTTTGCCGTTTCGGTATATAAGATCTTTGTCACCGAAGTAATAGCTGTCAGATCCTTAACAACCATTAGAACAGCATAAATCAGATACTGATAGCCGTTCAAATGAGCGGGGACCCCTACATAATCAAGAATTTTAGCAATTTGTTTTTCAAGATTTCTATCTATTTCCTGCGAAGGGCTCCAATTACTCCGGCTTACCTCCGCACTTTTACCCTTTTCGACTGACTGCAACTGATGGATTCTGGACACCATATCTTCCAGATCGAACGGCTTGATCATAAAATATTCCGCTCCAAGACTCATTGCGATCTGTGTCGTTTTGTAGTGACCAATGGCGGATGTAACAATAAACTGCGGCTTTTTGCTTATATCAAGAGAGCGGTATTTTTCAAGAACACCCAATCCGTCCAGTATCGGCATAACAATATCTAAAATAACGATATCAGGTTCAGACGATTTTATGATGTTTATCGCTTCAACACCATCAGAGGCACAACCTGCAACCTCAAATTCCTCTTTTTGAGACAAGAACTTGCACAATATGTTTAAGAATTCAACATTATCATCAACAATAACAATTCGCGTTTTCCTGCTCATAATAAACTCTCCCTACTGTCTGCTATTTTTCAGATCATTAAGCCGCACAGAATATTACGCAGCCAATGCCTTGTGACGGTAACAACGTCATGGCAGCGCAAATGGTCATTCTATCAGTGTCCAAACAGCATTTACAAACATGGCATAATCCAAAGGCTTTGTAAGACAGACCGCTACATCAAGGTCCTTACCGATACTATTGTGAACACTTTCGTGATCTGAAATCAACAACATGATGCTTACTTGGTTCCGTTTCATCTTCACACTGTCTTTCGGATTCAATATGGCATTGTCTATGACAGCAATAGATATAATATACTTCTCCATAAAAAAAACAGCGTGGTCCATATCGCTTGCAGAAAGAATGCTCAAATCTTCTGCTTTTAAAACCTGTTTAAGCGAGTTGCAAAGTGTCTCATCATCCACAATAAGCAGCACATCAATCATTTTCTTCTTATCGTTCATATATTGCCCGGTCGGCAGCAAAATCGAAAACGCCGCGCCGCCATCCGGGTGGTTTTTCGCAAAAAACCCGCCGCCATGGTTCTGAACAAGAAACTTGCAGATAGACAGCCCGAGCCCTGTTCCGTTTTCCTTGGTTGAAAAGAAAGGCTCAAATATTTTCTCATCCATTTCTTGTTCAAACCCCGGACCGTTATCCCGGACCGTTATCTCAACCCAATCGTGCTTAATACTTCTGAGGCCGACAATAATACTCCCGTTCTCGTCAATTGCTTCAAAAGCGTTCTTTACGAGATTGATCATCACCTGTGTCAACTGTTCCGGATCAGCGCGAATCGGATATACCGGGTCGAAATCCGTGATGATTTTTGTTGATTTGCCGATAATCTGACCGTTTAGGATAGGCATGATCTCATTGATAAAATCGCCCATATCGATAAGCTCGGAAGAATACTCCGGGGGTTTTCTCATCAGCGTGAAATCATTGATCAGATGGCTTACCCTGTCAACCTCTTTTATGCCCAGATCAATGTATTTATATATGTCATCAGACAACTCATTGAGCCTTATAAGCTGAAGCAGTCCCCTGAATGTGGCCAGTGGATTCTTGATCTCATGCGCAAGCGAACTGAATAATGCTTCAAATTCGGCCATTCTCTCCGCGCTTTGTCCAAGTTCCTGTATTCGGTAATCATCAGTACAGTCGTCCGCAATAATCAACCAGCCAATTATATCCTCCGCTTCTCTAATAGGATATACCGACCAATTCACAAATCTGTTATTGAACTTATTTTTAATTCCTTTTGCCGGCTTTTCTGTTTTTGACAGGATACAGCTGTTCCAGGGTGCCGCAATATCATGTACGGATAATGAAACCCATCTGGTAGCGGATAATTCCAGAATATTTCCCGCTTCCCAATTGATATACGCAATTGACATGTATTTATCGACAACCATAACCGCGCTTTCTACCGATTCAACAATCAGGTTAAACTTCGATTCAGTCGTCTCCATCAGATGATCAATCTCAATTGCAGTACCGCATTCCTGAACCATCAGGTCCAGCAGGCGGCCGGCCAGGTTGTATTCTGCCGGAGCTTTGATAGTCATTTTGCCGGATATGCCGGATCGCATTAGGTTGGCCACTATAAAATCCCTGTCCTTCAGGCTCCATATCGAAGGAATTTTATCGCAGTCGCCTTTGACCAACAATCCGTTTTTCCCCTCCCCCTCATATTCGATCCATCCGCCGTCTGCTTTAAACAATAAAACGGAAGCGCTGAGGATTACATCCAGCGCACGGTCCAGTATATTGCCGCCTCTTCGCAGTTTTGTCAATATCAAGTGTACAGTTCGATGTGTTTCAGCCGATACACGTTCAGGATTCCATTGTTGCTTCATTGCTTTATATAAACAACGTATCAAATCGCTGGCCGCATCGACACTGTCATAAAACGAAATGATGCCGTCTCTTCTGCAATGTCTGCATCCCTGGGCAATAATAAATACGCCATTATCCAATTTAAACACTGACTGTTTGACATCACTGTTGGTTATGTATATCGGCTCTTCTGCATCTGACATATTATCCGGTATTGTGAGTTTTTTAAAAGGAATCTCGGATTTACATATCGGACATGCGTTACATAGATTCATATAAAAATTATTTTTCATGACATAGAGTATCAGGTTCAACTGCAGCGCAGTTGCCAGACTTTCGAGAAATTGATGCCATTGACCGGAATCGGCCAGTACATATATACCTATGTCTTCATTCATATAACGCGCCCCCGTCGTTTTAAAGAGGGATCGTTCCCCTAACCCTTAACCCTTGAAATCAATACAGTAATTTTATCTTTACAGGCTTATGTTGTTCTAAGCTGAATTCATTGCAGCCAATAGTTTACATGTATTTAACATAATTATTAATAATATATTTATAAGGTAGATTATACCTGTAATCCTAACTTCCGTCAATAAAAGACAGTTGAAAATGCTCACTTTTGAAGAAAATTGAGTACCCATTGACCATATTTCGGCTTAAACGCAAAAGCAATGACAGAAAGTATCGTAATGAATAATTTTATACGTCATGGAAAACGTATAAACGGGTGTTCTGTTATCTGAAGCCTCCGGCAAAGATGACGCTGCCGCATACATCTTGCTTTGGGGTGTATGCGGCAAATATATGATGTACTTTTTTATACATACCGGCACAAATAATCCATGCGGGGTGAAAATAATAATTTCGAAAACAAAAACCAACAGAAGCTTGATGGCACTTTTTCAGACCTTGCGCATGATAAGACCTGTAAAAAAGCTTACCGCGCAAAAATATCAGATTGTCGTTTTATGCGCTCTCAGAATATGCTCATGTCTTGTCAAAGCCATATATTTGAGATATGTGATTGCTCTTATCTTTCAAATTCTTCGCACGCTAATTGCCATTTCCAACAGACACAAATAGCTCGGCAGATTTTATCGTCGCTTTTCAATATAAAATATATGTAATTCTTGCATTTTCTGCAAATTTATATTAAGATTACTTAAATACTGATCATACGAGGTTTGCCATGAATTTATATCTTCATGATGTCTACTATCGGCTGATCTTTGAAAACAGTCCCGACGCCATAATGCTTACAGGCTTAGATGGAAGCATTTTTATGGTTAACCGCGCAGCTTGCGATCTTTTGGGAAAAACAGAAAACGAAATCTGCCGCTACGGTCTTTCCGGGATCGTTGGTATCGATGAACGCAGCCTGACTCAACTATTCAGCCGTCTTGAACAAAACGGAAAGCTGAGGGCTGAACTGACATTCATCAAAAATGACGGAAGACTGTTTCCCGCTGATGTAACCGCGCAAATGTTTAATGACGAACGCGGAAAGCTATGGTCTGTTACAACCATACGGGATATATCAGAGCGCAAGCAATCGGAAGAGGAACTGAGAGACCTCCAGCGAGAGATGGCATATAACGCTACATATGATTTTTTAACAGGCGTGCTGAACAGAAGAGCTTTTATTGATAAACTCAATCAGGAAATGAACCGCGCTCAACGCGATAGGATGCCGATGAGTTTGATTTTATTGGATGTCGACTCCTTTAAGCAAATAAACGACACAAACGGGCACCTGGCCGGCGATTTTGTCCTCAAGAAGGTTGCGAAATGCCTTGCCGAGCATCTTCGCTCCTATGATTTACTCGGTCGTTATGGCGGAGACGAGTTTATTCTTTGTCTTCCGAATACTGCATTCGACCAGGCGACAACCATAGCCGAACGGCTTCGATCGAATATAGAAAAGGCCGAAATCAAAAACGAGTCGTCATTTATAAAAGTGACGGCCAGTATGGGCGTGGCCTGCCATTATTACACATCGTCAAACGACATCAATGCGCTAATTGCAAAAGTTGATGATAATATGTACCGGGCAAAAATCAGGAAAAACTGCGTTGTTGCACAATAACAATTTTGCGTCTTTTTACCTGTTCTAACCGACCATCCGCCAACAAGCGACGAAATGCCCGCACAACACGGCATGTTCTGCGGGCATTTCGCTTTGGAGGGAGGAGTATCTGAAAATCAGATAAAATGAGAAACCGGGTTAATAAGCTTTTCCATACAGCTCGGTCAGAAAGTCTTCGACTATGTATACAAGCTGATTAGGTGAGACACTTTCCCTTTTCAGGATAGCAATCAGGTTTTTGATGTCGCTGACTCTGGTGCTTATGTCCTCGATTTCAGCGCAGCCTTCTTTGCTTACAGCTTTTATACCGAATACCTTGTCTGGTTTTGATCCTTGCGTTTTGCATTTGGTCGTAATAATCTGATAAGTCATATCATTTACTTCACTTGCATATGAAACTGCAGGCATGAGCAACCCCCTGTCTTTTCTATAGAATAATCTCTGTTTTAAAATGTGTAGCGCCGTTTCCTTTCTAAGCCATTTGAATATGAACCCCAGCTTTTCATTTTACAATTCCCTTACGATATATTAGCATGCGGATTCTGCGTTTCATATAGCCGTGCAAAATTAACCCTTGAAATGTAATAAATAGACCGATTGTCGAATATTATCTTTTTCTGGATTGACATAATATTAGTAATTCTGATATAATTTGGATGCCCCATCACACTTTCGAGGTTATTTCATGTTAACAATTGCCATTTGCGACGATTCACCTATTCAACTGGAATCGGTTCACCGCATGATTAAAGACTTAATGGTTAGGGAAAACGCCGAACATTCAATCTTATGTTATTCGGAAGCTGAGAGACTGCTTGATTACCTCAGCGCCACCGATGGTATGGCAGATATTGTTTTCCTTGATATAAAGCTGCCAAACCAGTCCGGCATTGAGATCGCAAAGACCGTCAATATGCTGTATCCCCGCATCAAGATCATCTTTATGACGGCGCACATTACTTATGCCCGTGACATTTTTGACGCTTCTCCTACATATTTCTTGCTCAAACCCCTATCACAGCAAAAACTTGAGGCTGCTCTTGAGGCTGCAATCAGCGCCGTTAATAATGAAATTGACCGGACAATATCTATTAGCTCCAAGGGACAGCTATATAAACTGCGCCTGAATCTGATCGAGTATGCAATGAGCAGCGGGAGAATCGTCACATTTTTTGAAGAGGGACGAAAGATAGTCATCTATACAAAAATGGATGATGTTGTCCCGAAAATGGGCGCGAGTTTTTTACGGTGCCATCAAAGCTATCTCGTCAACATGGACCGCATCATGAGTTTTGACAAGCTTTCCCTCGTTTTGTATTCGGGCGTGACGATCCCTGTGTCCAAGAACCGCCATACCCAGGCAAAAGCCACCTATTTAAAATACCTGGGAGGCAGCTTATGATTACATACGGTATCACCTTTTTAACATTGTTCATCCAATCTGTTCTGGTTGCATTCTTTTTTCATTCGATTCTGATACCCAGATACAGGTCTATCGTTATCAATACGATTTTGGTGCTGGTCATTTTCACTTCTTATTTGCTGGCTTTCTTTTTTCCATTGGAAATGTGGCTGAAAACAATATTGAATTTTGCTCTCGTTCTCATTTTACTGTTTCTTCTTTATGTCAATTCCTTCAGGCAGATTCTGTTGGCATTCATGATTTTCTTCATTATCAACAATATTGCGGAATTGGCCGCAACCGGCATTGTTATTTTTGGACTTGATTACATTTTTTCCGACATTGCAAAGCCGGGTCTCGAAATGAATATTCTCCGGGGTTTCTATATCATTATTGTTACGGCCTTGTATCTACTGACAATCTTCTTATGGCACCGAAAGCAGACCGGGCGTATTGTTTTTCAAAACTTTGTGGCCTTTACGGTTTTTCCGATCAGTCAGATATTTTTGCTTGAGGGCACATTTACCGCATATGACAACGGCGGAGAAAACTACCTTATCGTATACACCGTGTTGGGAATCATTTTGGCAACGCTTGCAAACTTCTATTTATTTAAGCTTATCAATCAGCTTAAACGGAAAGCGGACCTGGAAAAAAAGGTCACCCAGCTTGAGCAGCACCGGCAAATGAGTTTTGATCATCTCAAGGATCTCGATGCGCTTGACCGGCACAACAGAACCTTTCATCACGACATCAACAATCAACTCTCGGTAATACAGATATTACTGCGTTCCGGTCAGTATACGCAAGCATCTGACATGATTACCGCTCTGGCTAACGATATCAATGTATATGACAGCAAAAAATATTGTAGCCATCCGGTTGTGAACGCTGTTTTAACACAAAAATGCGTTCTGGCTAATCTGCTGGATATCGACATGGATATCGACGTCTACGTTCCGGATAATTCCGAAATCCAATCGATTGATTTGTGCAGTGTTTTTTCCAATCTGCTGGATAACGCCATTGAGGCCTGCGGCAATTGTTCGGATAATCTGCTGAATAAACACATTGAGATTAAAGCGGGTATTTTGCGCGAATACCTTACGATTAAGGTAAAAAACTCAAAGTCCAATGAAATTATCATAAAAAACGATCAGATCCTTACCACAAAGAAAGGTTCGCGGCAACACGGCCTTGGAATGAGCATAATTGATGATATTTCCAAAAAATATGACGGCGATTTCTCTGTTAATTATTCGGATGATACTTTTACCGCGGTCGTTTTGCTCAAAGACAGGGCGGCTGCCGATAAAGTCAGAAAAGCCAATGCGCTTGACTCTGTATAGCCGTCGCTGATTACATTTTTTCGCTCAAATCCTGTTGCTTTTGCATGCGATTTGGGCGAATTGATTTTCATATGCCGGCAGGCAGGCTTTGTCATTTACGCAGTCTTTATACGCACGGCCCCTCCGGGCGTTACTATCGTTATCTATGCTGTTCCGGTAAACTGTAAATATTAAATCAACTGAGGCGTTCAGTTTTGACACAAAATAACGATAAGAAGTATTGTGTGTGTTTTCCGGGAGTGTGATTTCTGATACAAAAGAATATTAAAGATACCGGGGGGAAACCAAATGAGATTTGTACCATCCAATTGCCTGCGTGAGGGTATGTCGCTGGGAAAGACATTATACGGCAGGAACAATGAACTGGTTCTGTCTCGGGGAGTCGAACTCACCTCTTTCTTTATCGAGGGTATTATCCGGCTTGGGTACAGCGGAGTATATATAGATGATGACATTTCAAAGGATATTGAAATTATTAATGTTATCAGCGAAAACGTTCGGCAGGAAACCATAAATGGAATGAAAAAAGTCTTCATGAAAGCAGAAAGAGGACAAGATTTTTCTGACCTAAAAAAAGACATTTCCTTTCAGATGAACAGCATTGTTGACGAATTGCTGAAAAACAGGAACCTGATGGTAAACATGATTGACCTGAAGTGCTTTGATAATTACACCTACGCGCATAGTGTTAATGTTGCGGTGCTTTCCGTCATCATTGGCATATCAATGGGACTAAAAAAAGAGCTGTTGTTTAGACTCGGGCTCGGTGCGATCATGCATGATATCGGAAAGGTGTTTGTCGACAAAAATATTATTAATAAACCGGGAAAGCTTACCAACGATGAGTATAAATTGGTCAAAACACATCCCATGGCCGGGTACAGATACATCAGGGAGAAATTCATGCTGCCCTCGACCAGTTATGACGTCATTATTGATCATCATGAAAAATATGACGGTACCGGCTATCCCCATTCCAAAAGTGGGGACAGGATATCGCTGTTCGGCAGAATTGCGGCCATAGCGGATGTTTATGATGCGCTCACCTCAAAACGCCCGTACAGGGCTGCGCTCAACCCTTCCGAGTCGATTGAACACATCATGGGCAATTGCGGAGTCTCCTTTGATACGGAAATTGTCCAGATATTTATCCGCAAGGTTGCGCCCTATCCGGTCGGTACAACCGTCAGGCTCAGCAATGGATTAACCGGCCTTGTCACGGAAAATTATGAGACACATTGCCTGCGGCCCAGAATAAGGGTAATCAAAGACGATGAATCGGCCGTTACGCCGTATGAAATTGACCTGAAAGACGATTTTAGCTATCTGAACGTAACAATAGAGGGAATCATAAACGAATGATCAGATTCGTATTTTATAACTGTGCCCAGCGGGCAAGTTATTAAAGGAGGTAACCCTTTTATGACCCTTACACCAACCGATCAAAAGCTCCCGCAAGCCCCGAGAGCAGCTACCGCAGAATTCTGGCGATTCGCCTTTACAGTTATCGTTTGTATCTACCATCTTGAAATTTTCTATGCAAAACGAGACCTCTTGGTATCCGGATCCAGCGCAGTCGAATTCTTTTTTATTCTTGCCGGCTTTTTGATGGCAAGGTCTGCCGGTCGTTATCACAATACCCGCACGTCACCGGTTACGGTGCGCGAAGCGCAAGCGAAAGCGCTTGATTTTGTAAAAAAGAAGCTTAAAGCAATCTATCCTGTTCTTATCATCGTTTTGCTGCTTGGTATTCTTGTGTTTCCAGCCATGCCCACATCATTTGCTGATCGTCTTAAAGCCCTTCAAAATACCGAGTGGGAACTGCTCATCCTGGTTGGAACACCATTTGGCTATAATAACGGCATGGCGCCCATTGTTCCACTGTGGTTTTTGACGGCCCTTATCGTTGTCGGGTATCTCTTTACCTATCTGATTTATAAGCATTATAATTTTATGAAGTTTGCAGCTCCGTTGATTGGCGTTCTTTTTATGGTTTATTTTACCTTAAACTCAACGTTAATCCTTGACTTCTATGTTAAAATGGGCTTTTTTAACGCCGGTATGATCAGAGCAATCGCTGAAATAAGCCTCGGCATATCCGTGTTTTTCCTGTATGAGTACTTATCTAAAATTAAGTTCGGGATGGTTTTACGCGTTTTACTCTCTTTGCTGGAACTATATGCCATATACCGCTTTTTTGCTCTGACATTGAACCAACCGATCGGCATGGATAATTTCCGCAGATTAGTCTACATAATGATCATTGTGTTGTTTTCATTCTTGAATGCGACCGCCTTCTCGCGCCTGCTGAACCGGCGCATATGGAATCATCTTGCCAAGATATCTTTGGCGATGTATATATGCCATTTCAATTTAATCATGATTTATTTCAAGTATCTCGGATCATTAAAGATGAAGCTCTTCCAGCGCTCCGCCACTTCTTCACTCGCACGCACGCTTTCAAAATTCTTGCAGGGAACGGGCGGTTATGATGAGAGATTCAACGCCGTGCCATTATCATGGAAGGATATGCTTTTTTTCATTGTGCTTGTCGTCGCGGTCTCGACGCTGATTGTGCTGTTTATAGCCGGAGTGAAAAAATTTATTGTCCGGCCATGTTATGCGAAATATCTACAAAATCAACAGGCAAAAGAATTAGAACAGGCAATTGGGCAAGCCGATGCCGGTACCAATGAAAAAAGCGAAGAAACTGATTCCGAAACGCTTCCCCTTTAAATTTTAGTCTCCTTCTTCTCAAAGCGGCACAAATAGCTGAAAAAATCGATTTGACCGCCAAAAATAGCGCTTAAATCGATTTTTTTTGCACGAAACAAGCTTCAGGTGAGTAAAATGTTTCACACTAATCCGGTGGCTTGCCGCCATTTGGCACTTCCGACACCAAGTCAACCTCACTGATGGCAGGAGCACCTTCCACCGACGCCAAAGCAATTGTTATCCTTGTGCCCAGACCTTCCCGGCTAAGCACCTCCATATACCCGCCATGGCGCGATATAATCCACTTCGCTATCGACAGGCCGAGACCCGCTCCGCCCGTAGCGCGCGCACGCGACTGCTCGGCACGGTAGAACCTGTCGAAAACATAAGGAAGCACATCGGGATGAATGCCTATCCCATCATCCTGTACGGTGAGCCTTGCCGTCATGTTTTCTCTTGTGACCGTGATTTTGATTAAGCCGCCGGATTCAGTATATTTTATCGCATTATCGACTAGAATTCTCATCGCCTGCTTAATCAAGGCCCTATCAGCCGAAACGGCGACATCTGCGGATTCGACTTCGTATTTACGCGTGCTGTCCACCATGCGGGATTCGCTTATAACCTCATCAGCCAGCTCCGACAGCTCAAATATTTCCGGTTGGAGCATGATCGTATTATTGTCCCCGCGCGCCAAAAATAAAAGCTGCTCGATGAGGTCCTTCATGCTTGACGTCTCATCCTTGATGGCCGTAATGGATTCCTGCAATGTTTTCTGATCGTTCTTCCCCCACCGGTCCAGCAGATTTGCATATCCCTGGATTACGGAGATCGGCGTTCTGAGCTCATGGGATGCATCTGAAACAAAGCGGACCTGCGCGCGATATGATTCATTAATCCGGTCAAGCATTCCGTTAATCGCTCTGGCCAGGTTTCTTAGCTCTTCCTGCGTTTCATCGATAATAATCCGCGTATCGAGCTTTGAGGCATTTATTCCCTCCAACTTGCCGGTCAGTGCCTCCATCTTCTCAGAATCAAAGTTCCTGCTGACTGTATTGAGATCCTGCGCTACTCTGGCAAACTCAGCAATCGGGTCAAGCGTCCGGCGAATGAGTCTGGCATTTTTCGGGATTCCCGACAGGACGACCAGAAGCTCTATGATTAATAATGCGATAAAGCCCGATTTAAAAATGCTCAGGAGAGGTGTGAGCCTCACAGACAGGCTAAAAAACCGCCCGTTATACTCAAATCCGACTTTATATACCGGCATGGCATTATGACCGGGAAATGCGGCTCCCGTGCCGTCTTCCAATACGATTTTCCTGACGCCTGCCGCGGTTCTTTTAGGAAACAGGCTCTGCAGAAAGCCCGGTATGGCTATCCCCTCCGGTTTCTCTTTAAGTACCTCAATGCTCAGACCCGAAAGCTCAAGCCAACCATCGGAGGAGATATCCGGTGCGCCAAATTGTATGATCCTTTCTGCTGCATTTCCCGCGCATCGTTCGCTGTAAGTGACGGCCGATATCCCCGCAACGATCAAAATGACGATATCCAGATAAAGAAATATCCTGATCAGGCGAAAGCCAAGCCTGACATTTAGCCGGTGTGCGATTGACGATTTAAATTTCCCGCCAATGTCCGGATTGTTTTTTTCACTGCTCATCTTTAATCACATATCCCACCCCGCGAACGGTATGGATCAGCTTCATCTGATACACTTCATCGATTTTGCCGCGTAAAAACCGGATGTAGACATCAACCGCATTTGTTCCTCCGTCAAAATCAAAATCCCATACATTTTCCAATAATGTTTCCCTTGTCATCACAAGGTTTTTGTTTTTCAGCAAAAAATGCAGAAGATCAAACTCGCGTTTTGTCAGTTCGATCTGATCGCCGTTAACGGTTACGGTCCTGCGTTTTATGTCCATCAAAAGACCGGAGGCAGACAACACTTCGCTGTCTTGAACCGACGAGATCTTTCGAAAAGCGGTGCGAATCCGGGCCAGCAATTCTTCAATCGCAAACGGTTTTGTAATATAATCGTCAGCGCCAAGATCGAGACCTGCGACTTTATCGGTAACACTGTCCCGTGCAGTCAGCATAATGACAGGAACGGAGGATCCGCGCCTGATTCGGCGAAGAACCTCCATTCCGTTGAGTTCCGGGAGCATGATATCAAGCAGAACCAAATCGAATCCTCCGGATACGGCAAGCTCACAGCCGGATCTGCCGTCATAAGCCTTTGTCACCTCATATCCCTCATAACAAAGCTCAAGCTCCACAAAACGTGCCAGCTTCGCCTCATCCTCTATCAAAAGAATTCTCGCACCCATTTCGATTCGTTCCTTTCATATCCGCATTCCATAAACTGCAGCCTGAATCATAGCGGCATAAAACACTTATTTCCCTCCGAATGATCTTTTGATGTCCTCTGCCGTGTCGGATGCACCGCCCATCACCCTGTTGACGGATTCTTTTCCCAGTTCATTGCCGCGGAAGCGATAACGAAACCCGAAAAACAACCCGATGATTACAAGGGGGACGATCACCCAAAACAAGAAGCATAGTAATATAACCAGAATCGTAACCGGGCAGGAGATAACTGTCTCTCCGTTCTTTTCCGCTTCAAAATAATTGTTGTTTCCCCTCGTGATAATCTTCACGCAAAATTGAAAAAATCTCTTCAGCATATCTCCAAAACTCTCCCCCTGCCTTTGCCGGCAGGCGGAGCCGCCGTTGCTTTGATTGGTTTGCGTTCCGCCGGAATCTTGGCTGGTATAAAATCCCCCCGTGACAGGCGGGTTCACCTTGCCCTGCTTTTCAAGGTATATCAGCGCATCCAGAAGATCGCCCCCCACGGCGTCCAGCGCTGCTTTTGCCTCTTCAAAACTCACATTTGCCTTTTCCCGCAGCCTTTCAACATGTTCCAATGAAGCCATTGCGATTTCCTCCTCAATAACCTGTAGTGACCTTATCCTATCAGGAAAGACTTCAAGAACAATTTGCATTACATTAAAATCGGATTAAAAGAAAATGCTAATTAATCAAAAGATATCAGCTTGGCTTGATCATACCATTGCGCGGTTGCGGACCGCCATGTTTCATTTGTATATGGGCTTTCATTGTCGTTACGCTCCTTTGCGTGCCGCCGCAATAGACGAAAGAAATCATTGATTCTGTCCTCCGCTTTTGTCATATGCTCAATCATGATGTCGCCCCAGGGCTTTGCCCTTTTATACAATCCGGAGTTTCTCAGTTTATGAACGGCGTCATTAATATCATAAGTGACACGCCTTTCTTCTACTTTTCTGCACATGCCGGTTTCAAGGACAGTATAAGCCGCAGTATTGGAAAAATCCAATGGAAATCCGCAAGAGCCGGGATTGATCAGCAGCCTGTCCGCGATTTCAAGATACCATTGAATGTGCGTATGCCCGAACAGATAAATACCCTTCGGCATACTTTTAAGCTTCGCCATAAATTCGTTGTCCGATCTCAACTGCATATCAGCATACTTGAGATATTCCTCATGTGAAAATGGTTGAGAGCGCATCTTCTGTGCAAAATTTGAGCTGGAAAGCTCCCGCATTCCTTTATGCGGAAACAAGGCCGCAGGGGCATGAAACATGGTTATTAGTGTACCGTCCTCTTCGATTGTTTCAATTTGTTCGGGCAGATCAATCATGTAATGAAGGTTATCAGGTCGATAAGCCTGAAACCCCCAATACAAAGGAGCCAGCATATCGTGCGTCCATTTTGATTGATTTTGCCCCATCAGATCTTTCAGGTAGTTTTCCTTGTTTCCCTTTACAACATAAGCGTTCTTTATGCTTTTTATCAGATCGGCTGTCTCGTTTGGAAAGGGCATATCGGCGTAATAGTCGCCCAAAAATACATAGCGGTCAATCTCTTGCTTTTTCGCGTCCCGCAAAACAGCCTGAAATGCAGGAAGATTTCCATGAATATCAGATATGATCGCATATCTCATCTGCCTTAGCGCCTCACTTTACTGCCAATATCATAATATATTCCGACACCCATTTCAATAAATAATCAAAATGCGCAAGAACAAGCGTCTCAATGCCCGGGAACAACCGAAAAGTACGGCTGCTTCCGGGCATTTTCATATTTATGATGCTATTTGTCAGTCGGATATCGCAGCTTTGTATCCGTCGTAATGAATTATAAAATCCTCTGACGTGCCGGTGATGGTCGCTTTCATCAATACCGCACTGTCCTTGAGTGGTTGATATGCCGCGCTATCCAGCACATCGGTATACTCCACAGTTTCGCCGGGTTCAATTACAGTGGTTGCTAGAGCCATGATAAACAGCTTATCTGCAGACCAGGTATACAAAACTTCTCCGTTCTGGTCCAGAAGCTGAAAATCAAATCTCTGACCTGAGGAATGCTCGATTGTAACCGGGTCACTGACGCCATTTAAAATGGTTACAGACATGCAAAGGCCCCCGTCTTTTGTGCGCAAAGCGGATGCGGTCACGCTTACCTTACTCATATAAGGTTTTGACAACATTATGAGTCGGTCGACAGCTGTCACAGCCTCGGCACATGATGCACCCTGTCCCGGATAAAGCATATTGCCGCCACGCCCTCTGATTAGTCCGAGCAGAACTGCTGTAACGACATCATTCGCGTATTCGGGCGATATGTCGGCGTTGTCGGTAAAAAGCTCCGGCATCATTAAAATGACGGCATAGTCTCCTCCGGTTATATAATCAAACGCTTTTATGAGGTAATGAATCATTTCTTCCCGTGCAAGAGAGCTGTCCGGGTGAAAGCTGCCCGTTTTCGTGATAATTCCGGCTGTGTACAGATCAATCAATTCGTTTGCTCCGGTATCATCGTTTTTCACATCGTCAAAATAATCGGCGATATTCGGCGCTACAAGGTAGTTGATTGTAATCCCCAGCGCCTTATGCAAAAGGCGGGCGAATTCCATGCGCGTGATCGGTTTCATGGGTTCAAACCGGTCTTCACCGGTTAAAAATATCTCCGGATAACCGTATCGTTCAACGGCTTGCCGGTACCAGTCTGCTGAAACATCAGAATGCGCGCGTCCACCGGACTGTACCTCAGCCGGATCGTCCACCGTTGCCAATACCGTCATCGGGAAATGCACAATAGATACAAAAATAAGCAAGGCGCAAACAAGTGCCGTTTTTTTCATTACTCTTCCCCCTCCTGTTTGTTTTTATTTTTAGATTAAATTTATAGGGGTTTGTTCCCCCTGCTATGATGAATTTTCTGTTAACAGATACTATAGTCAAAACGCTGCTCCGGTTACCGCTGTATCCGGATCGCTGCTTCATACAAGCTTTTGTTGGACCGGAACCTTGACAAAAGCTTGCACCGTAAATACAAACGGTGATATACTGTGCATATACCAGAAAAGGACATATGATATTATGCTCAACGACCTGACAGTCGGCAAACCTATGCCGGTTATTTGGCGCTTTTCCATACCTTTGCTGCTCAGCACTGCGCTCCAACAGCTTTACAATATTACCGGCAGCATCATTGTCGGGCAATTTGCAGGCAAGGACGGATTGGCCTCAATCGGCGCGGCTTATCCGATAACGCTTTTTTATATTGCAGTCGCAACCGGATCTTCCATGGGCGCGTCTGTTGTTATCTCTCAGCTTTTCGGTGCCAAAAAACTAAAAGAAATGAAGAGCGCCATTTTTACCGCAATCATTTCTCTTTCCGTTCTCGGCGTTATACTAGCCATCGCAGGCGCATCCCTCAGCCGCACCATCATGGCGCTGCTAAACGCGCGTGCGTCTATATTTGAAGCCTCGTCCGTTTATCTGGCCCTCTACTCCATAGGCGTCATTCCGATGTTTGTCTTTAACACCGCTACCGGAATATTTACAGCCTTGGGCGACTCAAAGCGTCCGCTGTATTTTCTTTTGATGTCCTCGGTTTTGAATATCGTATTAATTCTTTTCTCTGTCGGTGTTCTGGATATGGGCGTGACCGGTGCGGCTTTGTCCACGGTGATATCTCAGCTTGTGGCTGCAGCTTTATGCATGTCGATTTTGGTCAAACACATAAAAGCTATAAAGGTCGATGAGAAAGCCGTTATTTTTGACCGAAAGCTGTTTCGGGACATGAGCAAAATAGCTATTCCGAGTATCTTTCAGCAATCTTGTGTCGCGCTTGCGCATACGATTGTCCAAAGTCTGGTCAACACCTTTGACACCTCCGTTATCGCAGGGTATGAAGCTGCATCTAAAATACACAATTTCGCCTATATGAGCTTTAATACCCTGGGCATCGCCTTATCCAGCTTTGTCGCACAGTGTTTCGGTGCGCGCAAACTGGTTAGGATCCGTGAAGGCTTCAGAGCTTCGACGACTATTTGCTTTGCTCTCACTGTTTTTGTCGTTTTAATCATGCAGATCATGCCAGATAAACTCATCGGGTTGTTCGTTAATAAAAACGCGGAGCCGGATGTGATCAAAACCGGAGTCAATTTCCTGCGCATCATCTCCCCGGACTATCTGATAATCTGCTTTATCATCACTATCGGCGGACTTCTCAGAGGAATCGGACGCGTGCGAGACTTCTTTTTTGTCACAGTCGTCGACTTTACCGTCCGGGTAGTCATGTCCTTTGTGCTGACAAAAGCATTAAACAGCTACACCGGCTTGTTCTGGTCATGGTATTTTGGTTCTGTCATCGATGTGGTTATCTGCTTCATGATCTTCGCAAATGTGGTAAAGAAAGGCGAGCTCAGGCTTTCGGGTAGCCCAATAAGCTAAACGGTATAACGGGAAAACTACCAAAAAGATTCAATATCTGAAATGCCAGTATTTTGGTTTCTTTTTACTGGGCTCATATTTATACTGATCTCCAAAATATTTAGATTTATATTATGTCTCGGATACCGAAAAACGCTCCCTAAGCGCAGTGTAGAAAAATGCCTGGGAGGCGAGCAGGTACACACCTGCTCGCCTCCCAGGCATTTTAGTTTGCTTTTGCGGATGCTCACCTTTTTACGTCCAGATGCTGAAAATAAAACCTGAAGATAGTTATGGCTGTTCAACATACCTTTACATAGTGATGCAGGTTCGCGCCTGCTTTTGTGATCACCAAAGTCAAAATAATCCCAATCGAAAAAAACACGATCAGCGGTTTGATCCATCTTTTCATGGCAGCCTCCATTTCATCGAAGTATCAACGCTGGTAATGGATAGACTTTAATTTCATGGTATCATTTTCCATGACTTTATTCAATCGGATTTTGAAATAATACATAGAAGCACGATGACTTGCTTAATAGTCCATATTAAAAAGGAGTTTCAACATGAAAAAGCATGCCGCTGCGGCAATTTGCGCGCTGATCTTGTTGTCCTTAACAGCTTGCGGAACAAGACCCGGCAATATTGAAACCAATGATCAAGACAGAAATAATACTGAGCCGCTTCAAACCAAGCAAAGTATGAATACCGAACCTCCTTCTATTGAAACTGATACGCCCGAGCCCGGATACAGCCGAATGAACCCCGCTCCAATCGGCGTTGAGCAAATAATCACTGACAGCTATAACGGATATGATGTATCGGCGAAAATCAACAGTGTCACACGTGGGGCAGATGCCCTGACTTTGGTAACCCAGGCCAATCAATTTAATGAAAGCCCCGGAGAAGGGGAGGAATATATCGTTGTCAACGCGACCATTACAGCGCTCTCAGCCTCCAGTGATACAGCATTCTCCGTTTATTCTTATCTGGATTTTAGCGCGTTTTCTTCCACAAACTCACAATATGAAATGCCTTCCGTGGTCGATCCCGAGCCGGAGCTTTCCGGAGATATTTATGAAGGCGGAAGTATAACCGGCAACATAACGCTGAAGGTCCGCACCGATGATCCAGCACCGAAACTCGTATACCTGCGGGATTTCGACGGCTCCGGCGGAATATGGTTTTCACTTAAATAATACTGTTCTTTAAATAAATCGGAGAACAGTATAATTACCATTATTTAATGTTTTCATACTAAAAGCATGGAGGTTTCCTGTCAGATTACTCAAGGTGTTCAAAACCAATTTTGAACACCTTTTTCTCTCTTATGAACTCAGCGAAACACAAGAGCAGCAGAGCTATGCGGTCTTTACATATCAGACAGTAAAGCAAAGCTTTTCAGGATTCAAAACGCATTCCGAATACGGAATTAAAAACTCCCTGATCCCGCTGGCATAGGGGGCGATGTCATATTGCTGATAATAAATCACGACGCCCTTATGCGTGCAATAGAAACTGTTTTCATTAAATGTGTCGACGATCAGTTCCGGGTAATCTTCAAAATACAGCTCCGGATTTTTTGCGATCTGCTTCATAATTTCCGAAAATACATATGCCTTGTACCCTTCCTTGCAGGTAATAAGCTTGTTTAGCCTGACTCTTGCACATTTTTGAAGATTCCAGGTCTGAGCATATCTGATTGTGCTTCCGTGCGCTCCTCCTGTATACAAATAGCGATCAAAATAGAGACTGATGATGCAAGAAGAGGCATAAGTGACCTTATATACAAACATCGCTTCAAACACCCTGACCGGATAACCGTTTTGCATGTCTGTCTCATACTGTTCAACAGCCATCTCAAAAAGCTCTGTCTCAATGAATTTTTTCAGTTCCAGTGCCTTTGAATGATAATATTGATTGACAAGAGATATGCACAACTGATATTCGGATGCCCTGAACTCAGGGTATTCGATCGTATATATTAAAAGGACTGTGCCGTTATATGTGAGTTCATCGGACAACACTTTTTTGTTGGTTTGAACTTTGCTCCGGTTCATTCAATTTCACCTCTATTCAACCTATGTTAAAAAAACCGAACAGTGACAATCAAAAGCCTTTCCCGGCATAGAATATGGTGTTGAGCGGTGTAGATTATTCTGCGTTAGCTGTAACGCGAAACTTGATTCGCAGATTTTTCCTTGCGGGAGAAGCATGAAAATGATCTATAAAAATGAACCTAAAGACGCCAGCCTTGCCGATATATTGGTTAACTATATCGGTGAAACCGTTACGGTCTATACTACAGGCGGCGGCGCGTCCGGTTCCGGATTCAGCGGCGTCCTCTTAAACGCCAATAGATATTTTATCCGTATACTGACGCGCCTTGGACAGGGGCCGGCCAATCCAATTGGTTATCATCAATACAACAGAAATAACCGCTGCTATGGTGGTAGGATCGGATCTGTTTGTGATATTCCGATTGAACATATTGTTTCTTTTTGTCACAACACAGTCTAAACCGTTACATAAAAATACACCTCTTAATGACATTTGTCTTAAGAGGTGCATTTTTGTCTATATATTATTTATCTCATTTTGGAAAAGCACTCGCTGCAATAGATCGGCCTGTCATCCCTGGGCTGAAACGGTACCTTTGATTCGTTGCCGCAAGATGCGCAGGTTGCCGAGTACAGCTCTCTTTTCGGTGCGCCGCCGTTTTTTCTGGCGTTGCGGCAGGCTCTGCATCTTTGAGGTTCGTTCGTGAATCCTTTTTCAGCATAAAAATCCTGTTCGCTGGCAGTGAAGATAAATTCCGCGCCGCAGTCTTTGCATGTCAATGTCTTGTCATTTGTCATCTAGCGGTAACCTTCTTTATTCAATATTAATGCCGAAAATAGATTCAACACCAGCATTAGTATAAAGGTATTTTATACTAATGTCAATTATTTATTACACTTTTTAACATATTATTCCTTCTTGTCTGTGATTTTCTATCTGCTCGTCAGCCGATCAGCTTGATCTCTTTGGGCATTTTTCCGTACGTGCTTTTTATCGCAACACTTTGCACTGCCATATCGGTAATTTGGCCAATCATATGCTCAGAGACGATTTCGCCGGGTACGATCAACGGAATCCCGGGAGGGTAGGCAAAGACATATTCTGCGGACGTTTTTCCAGCGCTTTTATCAATCGGGTAAAACCTGCCTTTTGCCGTTTCGGCTTCATGGATGTGCATACATTTCTCAGGTATGGCAGGCAGCGTCGGTCCGCCCTTTCTGCAATTTGTTTGCCTAATGGTTTCATCGGTACAAAGTAAAGCGTCGCCTAACCGCAAAAATCCCTCCCGGGTATCCGCTATACTTGTCATCGCAACCACATAATCGGATGCGCTCATTTCCGTTTGAATCCGGTAGCGTTCAAGCAGACATGCCGCCAGGTAAGGCCCTTCAATACTCGTATTTCTACAGGATATGACGATCTTACCGGGATCAAAATGGTAAACAGCCGGATGGTATACAATGTCATCATTTCCCTTGCAAAACACCCGCAGGTTATTCAGGCCCTTCATTTTTCTATTAAACGCGTTTATCAGCATGATGTATTCGTTAAACAGCGCCTCGCCTCGATTTATCAAGAGTTCAATACAAGAATCAATCCCGGCCATCAGCAGATACGAAGGACTGCTGCTTTGAAAAACGGAAAGCATTTTTTTTATTTCAAACGGATCAATCAGATCCCCGTTAACATGCAATATGGCCGACTGTGTAAAGCAGGGCAGCGTTTTATGGAGCCCGTGAACAACAAGATCGGCGCCCGCTTTCACTGAGCTTTCAGGAAATTCCGGTGAAAACCCAAAATGCGAGCCGTGAGCCTCATCCACCAGAACCGGTATCCGGTGCGCATGCGCATGCGCGCATATGGTGCGAATATCCGATACCACACCATCGTATGTGGGCGATGTAATGATGATAAGCCCGATATCATTATGCTTTTTCAACGCTTCCAATACGCTTGAAACAGATATGCTCCCCGCGATACCAAATGAATTGTCATATTCCGGTAATAAATAGACGACATCAAGTTCCCTGAGAGATATGGCGTTGTAAATAGAGTGATGGCTGTTTCTTGCCGCCAGTACTTTGCCACCCTTGCTAATTCCTGCGAATATCGAGGCTAAAATCCCACTTGTGCTTCCGTTGACAAGAAAGAACGTTTCGCAGCTATGATAAAGCTCCGCAGCCCTTTGCATAGCGTCTTTTAGTGTGCCGGCCGCGTCATGAAGGGAATCAAAGCCTTCAATTTCGGTTATATCCAAACCGAACGGAAGATTCCTTTTTCCCATAATGTCTCTGCGTTTATGCCCCGGCATATGCATCGGATAGATATCAGAATCTCGATATGCCATTAGCTCTTCATATAATCCCAAAAACAACCCTCCCTTGCCTAATGCCGAAACATATCATATCTTTTTAAGCCGTAAAATGCAATTGCAAACAAAAAGCACTTATACCAGCCCTTGTTCCGGCCCGCTATAAATGCGTATCTAAACGGAACGGTAAAAATCCCCTGTGTAAAACGCATAAAAAAACCCCGGCATAAACATAAGAGGATGTTTATACCCGGAGAACCAGTATCATTTTTATATGTTTATTTTACCACAAATTGGCCAATTATTCAAGTCTGTTTATTTAACATAGACGGTGCTATACTGAAAACCAAACCAAATTCCGAAAGAGGTGGTCTATGTGGAGGGACTTCTGCCGATTGATTTTTCAGGACTCTTAAAACAGCAGACAGCGGATGAACTGCGGCAATGCAACGCGTTCACCGGTGTGTACGGCCTTCAATTATCCGAAAAACAAATCCAAAGCCTTATTGAAAAGCGTTTCGAGGCGCTCCGGAGCACCGGCCGCGTAGAATTCGGCCAGGGTATTTTGAAGAAACTCATTGCGGAGTTTTGCGATTCCCCTTTTATCACACAGGAAAACTATGAAGAATTGATCTGTGATCTGCAGGACTCTTTTTATTATTTCAAAAATGAATCAATGGACCTGTTTTCTGATGACGAATTAATTGCCCACATGAAATATTTCTTTGATTATATCTGCAGGGGAGACATGGACTATCTGAACGGCACGTCACTGGAGGCGCTTTGTCGGGGAAAGCGAAACGAATTAGAATCGGATGTATGCGAGCAAAACGAATCGGAGGTTTTTATAGAAGAGCTTTAGCTCTTAACAAACACAACCGGTAATATGGCGCGGTCACACACCGCGCGAAAGGAAACGCCTTATGTCCAACCAAAAAGCGCATTTATATCAGGTTTCTGCATCAGCGTTATCCTCAGGCCTTATGACCCCCGATGATGCCGCTCTCCTGCAGCAAAGGCTGTTGGATTTGCTGGGCAATACCGCAGCCCGCTACAGATTTTTTGAGAGCAGTTCCATAACCACGGAGCTTGCTCAGGAGCTTCTGAGCTCGATTATCTATACCATTGGACTGTATCTGAAAAAATGCGGTATGCCGGAAGCGGTACGACAGCTGAAAAGCATGACTTTATCCGATCTGCACAGGCTTGGCATAAAGGAAATCGAAGAACAGATTTTAATGGGCAAACGGCTTTTGGATCAGGTAAAACTGAGTGCGCCCGAAATCACAAACCGTTCCTATCGTGATACACTGCGCGAATTGGGTGCGTTTTTTTTACGTTACGACCACCTGTATTTCTCACACGAAACGCCTTCGGCGATTGAATACCCGTTATGCAATCCCATTTCGGAGCTAAACGGCATCGAATTTATCTGTGAATATTTGCGTCGTCTGGTTTTTGAAAACGAGTTTCTTCGGCGCTTCGACGCGGAAAGGGTAAAAAGCTTGCTATACAAATATTGTGCCGATTACAGCACTTTGTTGATTAACCTCTGCGAGCCGGTAGCCGTCAACGCCCTCGGCCTGGCTCTGATAAACGGTAATATCGCGGCTCTGACCATTAAACCTAAAGACCGGGCTCAGATTGAGGATATTTTGCGTAATAGGACCGAATCGGAAACCGTCTTGGTATTTGAAAAAGTCGCAGACGCTGTTTGCGATATAACAGGCATCAGCGCATACACAGAGCAGGCATATCTTCAAAGTATCGCCGCCTCCGCCGTACCCAGACTCAAAGCAGCACTAAAAGCAGGCAACCTGGAGAATGTTTTAATCACCTTTTGAGAGATAATCTTGTCGTTTGCACAGCGCTGCTGCTCCCCGGTGCGCCTGTTTTCCGGTTATGACGCAAAACGGAAAAAGCCTGGACGGCAAAAATACTGTAAAGGAACCGGTAACCGATTGTATACCGTTCCGCAATTTCCGTAAACATCATAAGCAAAACCGAGCCCGCAAAAAAGTACAGCGCGGGCTCAATGGTTTCTTTTTTCCTCAGCCGTATGATGGGCAGCACGGCTACGGCCATCGCGGCAAATAGCGACATTAAAGCGTTATATATGTAGATAATTGCGCGGTAAGCCGAACCGTTGCCAAAATCAAAGCCGTTTCCCGACCGTCTTTCCAGAGCGGCTACCGACCGGATATAGTCGCTGCTCGTCCAGATCCAGAGTTTTTTAAACAGATGAACCGGAATGCCCGCGCCCATCTTAGCATACCGTTCAAATGCTTTTTTAGCAAAGTAGTTTTGCACTTCATCCGTTGTGGTTGTGTTTTCAAATACCGACTGAAACACCTCACCGTCGGCGGCATTCCAGGTACCGTGTTCACTTGCCCCGACATACAAATTCCAGCCGTAGCTTTTTTTCGGAACGGGATGGTCTGTAAGCAAAGGTATCATCTTTGAAGACAAAATCGAACATAATATAAAAAAACCGATTCCGCCCGCAGTCAGAATTGCCTTGTATTTGGGTTTAATACCGCTTCCGGTGATTAATGAGATGAGCAATGCAATCAAAGCGATTATTCCCAGCGGGCGAAAATACTGAGCCGCCGCGCACAGTGCCAGCGACGCGCCGACGAATACTTTTTTAAAATTGCCAACGGTTCCGTAAGAAAAGCAATAAAGCGCGGCCAATGCAAATACACCGAACAGCAGTTCCGCATTGGGCGTGTTTGCATAAATCCAAAGAGTGGGGTTTAGCGCGGCCGAAAGCGCGCCTGCTAATGCAGCTTTCGGGTGAACATACAGCTTGAGATAGGAAAACACAAGCTGCACGGCAGCTATAACGGCAATCTGGTTGATTGCGATATTGACCAAAACGCTTTTTCCGAAAATTTTCATAAAAACGGAAACAAACGCCGGATAACGCAATATGTGCGGAAACACAGCCGCATATCTATAATCATGCATCGTGCCTTCCGTCAGACCGATTGATCGGTATAACAAGCCTGATATATCGCCCTCATAAAAAAGCCGGACATTTAGCGCATACGCTCCGCATACAATAGCCGTAAACAGTATTAAACATATTCTGACGGTCAGATTTGTTGTAAATAAAACACTTACACCACCGTAAGCACGTCTCATCTTGCCGGAAATGCTGTCAATTTTCGGATAATAAATGACCATTGCAATCGCAGCAATGCTATACAAGCCAAAATATAAGATTATACCGTAACCGGAGGGGATATGGTAAAATAAAAAGAACACCATTCCGGCAGAAACAAAAAGGCCAAGTAAAATCAGCATAGCATTTATTGTTTTTCTTACCATGATTTCTCCTTTAT
>JAAYJC010000094.1 GCA_012523085.1 Clostridiales bacterium | reverse complement strand
GCAGTGGCCGAATTTTTAGACCGTCATGACATGGTCAAGTCAGTGAATTACTGCGGACTGATCGGGAACAAGTATTATTCGCTCGCAAAGAAGTATATGCCGAACGGTACCTGCGGCGTCGTTACTTTCTCCGCGAAAGGCGGTAGAAAAAACGCTGAAACGTTCATGAGCAACTTGAAACTTGCCGCCATTGTAACACATGTTGCCGATTCAAGAACGAGCGTTCTTCATCCGGCCGGGAGCACGCACAGGCAGATGAATGATCAGGAACTAGCCGCGGCAGGCGTAACAAGCGATATGATCAGGCTTTCTGTAGGGATTGAAGACATTTCGGATATCTTGCAGGATCTCGAAAATGCCCTGAGCACAATTCGATGAGAGAACTGTGGGGGGATTTTCTGCCGATGGAAGAAATGGGAAATATTAGCAGTCTTGGCCTTGCTTACATCGGCGACGCCGTATTTGAGCTGCATATCCGCTTAAAAATATGCAGGCAGGGCAAACTTACCGCATCAAAAATGCATGATATTGCGGTAGACCATGTCAATGCCCATGCCCAATCCGTGTATGTAAACAAACTTCTTCCGGTGCTCAGTGACGATGAGCTGAGTGTCTTCAAGCGGGGAAGAAACGCAAAAGTATATTCGGTTCCGAGAAATGCCGACCTGTCGGAGTATCACGCCGCCACAGGTCTGGAAGCGTTGATCGGCTACCTATTTTTACGCGGCAAAAACGATCGCCTTGCGGAGCTATTTGATATCATGATCGGGGAATAACAACATGCCATTGGATGCCGTATTCGTTTCCGCCCTGAGAGCGGAGTTGAATGAATTGCTGCCGGGCATGCGGATTGACAAGATCCAGCAGCCGGAGAAAGATGTTTTTATCTTTCAGGTAAGAGGGCGGGGCGTGACTAAAAAACTGTTGATCGCTGCCGGCGTTGGCAGCGCGCGCGTCCATTTTACCGACATTACCCGGGAAAACCCACAAAGCCCGCCGATGTTTTGTATGCTTCTGCGCAAGCATCTGATCGGAGCGAGAATCGTAAGTGTCAGGCAGCCATATCTTGAGCGCATACTGGACATTGAGATGGATACCTTCGATGAGATGGGCGTCAACGCAAAGAAGCGTATTATTTTGGAAATGATCGGCAAGCATTCAAACTTTATTTTGCTGGACAGCGAAGGGCGGGTCATTGACTGCTTGCGTAAGGTAGACGCGGAGATGTCAGAGGTACGGCAGGTCCTTCCGGGCTTGTTTTATCGGCTGCCGCCCGGTCAAAATAAACACGATCCGTTTACGGTGACCGTTGAAGAATTAGAAAAATACGCCGAGGCGCAGCAGGACAAGACGGTTGATTCCTTTCTACTCAATACGTTTTCAGGCCTCTCGCCCCTTATGTGCAGGGAAATTTCCTACAGATGTACAGGCAACACGGACATTAGGCTGGTTACAACCAACAAAGAGGAACTCTTTGCCTGTTTTCTCAGGTTTATGGAATTGCTGAAAACCGGCCCCTATACTCCGTTTATGCTTTTTAATCAGGACATACCGTTTGACTTTAGCTGTATTCCGATTCTACAGTACGGCTCGCTTATGTCACCTTCCTCTCTAAATAGCTGCTCTGAATTATTGGACAGCTTCTTTACAGAAAAGGAAAAACGGGAGCGAACGCGCCAGAGAAGCCAGCATTTACTGAAGACGATAAAGAACCTCAGAGACAGAACGGTAAGAAAACTTCAAGCGCAAAACGAAGAGCTAAAGGCGACATATGTAAGAGAAAAGATGCGCGAACAAGGGGATATTATAAAGGCGAATATCCATCGTATGTACAAGGGCATGAGCTTGCTCAAGGCGCAGAATTTTTATGCGCAGGATGCCGGGGAAATCGAAATACCGCTAGATGAAAAACTTACACCGCAGCAAAACGCAGCAAAGTATTATAAAGCTTATGCTAAGGCGAAAAACGCGGAGATTATGTTAAAAGAGCAGATAAGCTCAGCTTCCGATGAACAAATGTATTTGGAAAGTGTTCTTGAGGAAATTTCACGCGCACAAGGCGAAAAAGACCTCAATGAAATAAGGCACGAATTGATTATCGGAGGCTACCTAAAAAACAAGGACAAAAACGATACCAAAAAAGCCAAATCGCCCGAGCCTGCACCCCTGAGGTTTAAATCCTCGTCGGGTATAACAATTTATGTCGGGAAAAACAATCTTCAAAACGACAAGCTCACCTTGAAAACAGCGCTCAAAAATGAAACCTGGCTGCATACGCAGAAAATACACGGCTCTCATGTGATTATTAAGGCTCCTTTTGAAGAAACGGATACACAGACAATAAAAGAGGCTGCGATGCTTGCGGCTTTTTATTCCAGGGCACAGCACGGCGAAAATGTACCGGTCGATTACACAAGGGTCAAAAATGTTAAAAAGCCCCATGGTGCAAAGCCGGGCATGGTCATTTACACCGATTATCAAACGGTATTCGTAACGCCAGACGCCCGGCATATCGACAAGATGCATAACGCATAATTAATGCTTAAAAAATCCGGTAACCCTATGTGGCGAACGGCCTTTTATGTATACAAAAACGGCGGAGCAATCCGCCGCTTTTTGTTTCGGTAAATTACCGTACTTTGATTACTGGGAAAAGCAAATCTCGAGCTGAAAAGCCCGGAAGCCACGCTGCATGGTTTGCTTTATCCATTAACCAGCGACAATCGAAACCTTAAAGAGCCCGGATCCGAGAAATCAGGCAGAGCGCTTCACAGGTTTTACCATGCCCAACTCAGAAGAGAATCGCTGCTGTCTCGCGTTGCGATCAGGTTGATGGTTTCCAAAAGCAGTTCTGCCGCTTCAGCGCGGTTAAGGTTTTGGGTCGACATCATTTCCGGGTTCGGAAGGATATCGCAGGCATACAGATTGGAGGCCGCTTGAGACGCCCAGATGGGTACTGCATCGCTATCTGTTAGCCCTGTATTTTCCACATCGGATATACCCAGTATGCTGTCGAGCAGCACACCGGCTTCGGCTTTTGTAATAGGCGCCGTTGCGTCAAATACAATAGAACCCGTCTGCGTCGTATAACCTCTGATGATACCGGACATCAGAGCAGTGGATACATAAGGCTTTACCCATAGGGGCATAGAAGCATCGTCCGCAAAACCGGTTTTAGTGATGTCCTCAAGTAGCTTAATATCCGCCATTGTCATACACATGGATAAAAACTCGCCTCTAGTGAGGATCAGGTCGGGATGGAAATAATGCGCTTTTCCGATTTTTTCGCCGATAAAAATACCTTCCTCGGCAAGCCTTAGCGCCGCATAATTGGACCCGTTGCCCTGCATATCGGAATACGAAATTTTAGTGGATTGCTTCTCAATCAGAATACTGACCATTGCTTCTCCCGAAACATTACCCGAAGTATCGACTGCAACATAGGTGAATACGTCCTTGCCCTTCTTTCCGTCTTTCGGCGTATAGACGAAGGCGCCTTCGGATACCTGCACCGTTCCCTTTTTAGGTGAGGAAACCAGTCTGTAGCTCAGCAAGTCACCCTCCGGATCGACAGCCTGAAAATTGCCGTTTATGGACACGCCTTTATATGTTGTAAAGCTCAGATTTTCGGCAATCGGCGCATAATTCTGCTGCGGCTGAACCGAATCTTCAGTCAAAGAAATGCTTTCGATTTCCAAAGCGCCGGACAAAGTCACAAATGTCAGGGACAAAGTAATGCAAAGGAGTACAGATAAGGCATAAATTTTGGCTTTTCTTTTCAAAATAAAACCTCCCGGCAAAATAATGATGGTGCGGCGTTTATCCGCCGCAGGCATCACTAGTATTTTTTACCGGAAAGTCAATAATATACCCTATATGGAAAATAATCTATATAATTTGGGTTATTTAGCCAGATGGCTTTCAATCTCCTTAAAAACGACAGCTCGTGAATCGTTTGATAAAATAGCGTACATGACATAAAGACCCATCGTTTTGATTTCGGCTGATACAAGCTTTGGCTTTTCCAAAGGCATGTATTCTTCCATCCAGGTGTCTTTTCTCATTTGCAGATAATCCTTGATCTCTTCTTCCACAGCCTTCAGGGAAGATGCATCCTTCGCCTTAAAGATGCCGTATTCATCGATGTTTGCGCCCGCCGCGTTGACCTTTACCACATACTCGGCAAATAAAGCGGGATCCATCTTCATCGCGCCCTTGACATAGGATTCTGTCATATCGGCAAGCGCATCGGTTTCAAGACGCGCATCAGCTGCTTCGACCAGTTGGGTCACGGGTACGTCGTCTTTGTATTGGGTCGCGGATTTTACACAGGATGTTAAAAGGCAACAGGCAGCAAGCAGAAAAAGCAATGATTTTAGCTTCATACACCCTCCATACTCTCATTAGTACTGATTAAATGATACGGTAAATGATTGATTATTAAACTAGGGTTGCGGAAAAATCGGTGAAAATTTGGGTTCAGGTATATCCGTGTGTTCTGATGTAGTTGAGAACCAGATTGAAGCTGTCCTTGTTCAGATGCAGACCGTCACCGTTATGGTATTCCTGGGGCATGTATCCGTCGCTGCCGATTAAAACAGAATAGGTGTCAAGATACTTAACACCGGTTTCTTCAGCAATGGCCAGAATCCAACCGTTGGCGGCAGAGATGTTTGTATTGTTGATATCGCCTTGATATTCATAATTTGACGCAATCGGAAAGATGGACTGAAGGATAACTTTGGTGTCCGGGCTGGTTTCACGAATATCGTTAACAAGGCTTGTATATTCGGATTTAAAATAGTCTTCATCCATAAATGAAACACCGTTAACACCCAGAGTGATGACCATTATTTCCGGCTTTGCGCGCTCCACGGCATCTCTGATCGGTATTTCTTCTCCAGTCGGAGGATAAACGATGGTCGCAAAGCCTTGTTGTGATAGGGTAAGTGTACCGCTCACTGGCGTCCACACCTGCTTGGTCTCTTTTCCGCCGGACAAGACCTCGTAGTATTTTAGTCCGTATGTTGTGGAATCACCGAGAAAGATGATCTTATCGATATATTCCTGACCCATATCGTCAGTCGATGAGAGTTGGGCATCTGAGCCGGGAATCATTTGTGTCGGCGGGGAAGAAGGTGTGTTCGTCTGTGGTGTGGCGGTTTCCGGAGACGCATCGGGCGATTCGGCAGGAACCTGCGTCGGATCCGGTGGTTGTGTCGGTAAAGGCGTCACGGAAGGCGCAGATGTCATTGATGGAACCGGTGTTTGAGCTTCTTGCGGTGATGGAGAAACAGAAGGTATGGCGGAAGCCGTAGAAGGCGGTGTGATTTCGATGTCGTCCGTCCGACCTGCGCTTTTTCGGTTGCAGGACATGCATAAGATAAGGAAAACGGTAAAAAGCGCAAGAGTGACGATAACCGAAAATGTGAAGCGTCTTTTTTTGTTTCTCATATGTGATTCCTCGTTTGAGCTTATAAATTAAGGCTTCAAAACCCCCAGGCGGCAATCCGCACGATCTGAAAAAAGGTAAAAAACGATACCCGCTTTGTGCCGAATTATATCATAATGAAGGACCAATTACAACAGGGAATCCGCGTCCGAGAGGTCCGCATTGGGGCCTCTTGGGCCCGTTTCGCTCCAGTGCATCGTGAATGTCGGGATAGACTCGGCACGAGATGCTATCGAACACATCGGATAGAAAATCGTAAGGCCGTCGGCGGTAATATAAAAGCGATCGGTTGAAAAATGTCGGGAACAGTTTTTCCGTACGTGATCATAATAATCTGAAAATTCATAGTCCTTTCGTCTTTGCACTTCCTTTGCGACAAAGGTTTTCAACAATTTTTTATAATTAGCCTTCTTTGAAAAAAAAGATGACATTGGGAGGGGGCAGCCCGTATATAAACACCAACTATCCCCGAGCCGTACCGTAAAGCTTTCTCTCCCGTCATACTCGGTAATATCAGTGTATAGGCTCAGTAGACCATTTGTATTACAGCACAATTTGGTTTTTGATGTAACCATCGGTGCGATAAATACTTTGCCGTACTTCAGGGCGTCCCTGTAATCGGACAGGGACTTTGGCAGCAGTCGGCTTTTGCAATATCGAGCCAGTTGCTTGTTCATGTGAAGGTAATATCGATTAATTCTGTTTATCGCTCCGCTTATCTTTTTTGCTCTAAAACTGAAAAATTCAATTTCCAGGCATAGGATACTTATGCCTTTGTCCGACCAGATTTCCTTTTCTTTTTCATTCATCACAATTAACGAATCGCAGGTACTTATCCGCATAAAATCAACTCCCCATACCGATTATCAAAAGCGCCCCTGTTTATAACCGATATGCCAGATGCCCGGCTAACCAGTCTGTTATATGATATGTTAAAACGATAATAGTGGAACCGATTGCTTTACTTTCATGATATATTGTGATAAAATCTCTAAGTAATTGTAGCGTTCATAAAACGGTAAAACGCCATTTTAAAGCAGCCTGTATCGATTATCGGACAAGGTGACGAATAAAGTGTATTCACGGCAAGCATTACCGCATTTCCTAAGCGGCATCCAACGGCAGCATTTTTCAGTGTGGCGTTAACGCGTTACGGAGGTAGTACCAATGATCAGAAAAGAAAAAATGCCACGTACCGACGAGATGTACAAGGCAATATTGGCGTTGAAGACGTTAGAGGAATGCAAGGCATTTTTCAATGATCTTTGCAGCATCTCAGAAATCATGGCGCTGGAACAGCGGTTTACCGTTGCAAGGCTTTTATATAACGATTTATCATACAGTGCGATAACGGAAAAAACAAAAGCCAGCAGTGCGATCGTAAGCCGCGTAAACCGTTCTTTAATTTATGGAGAGGGCGGATATAAGATCGTTTTTGAACGGTTGGGTGAAGAAGAAAAATAACCGGTTGCCTTTCAGACTGCACGTACATCCACTCCCGTTTTACCATGCTATATTTGAGTGAATTATGCGTAATTCCGGTTATTGCCTGTTTCTTGTTGTCCTGCAACAAAAAATAAAAAAAACAGATAAAGCTGTTGACATTTTTCAGGCTCTATAGTAAAATACATTTCGTTGCGTGAAATAAACAAAGAGTAATTCGGGAGCATAGCTCAGCTGGGAGAGCACATGCCTTACAAGCATGGGGTCACAGGTTCAAGCCCTGTTGTTCCCACCAGTAGCAGATAATATTTAACAATAAATGGCCCAGTAGTTCAGTTGGTTAGAACGCCAGCCTGTCACGCTGGAGGTCGACGGTTCGAGCCCGTTCTGGGTCGCCATTTTTCTTTCTCATAGGTCATCATCCTATCTTCGATACGGGGTAAGCCTATAAGCACCTGCCTCTGTAGCTCAGTCGGTAGAGCAAAGGACTGAAAATCCTTGTGTCGTTGGTTCGATTCCGACCGGAGGCACCATCAGCGCGGCTAACAAGCTGCGCAAGTTGCGGGCGTAGCTCATCCGGTAGAGCGCCACCTTGCCAAGGTGGAGGTAGCGAGTTCGAGCCTCGTCGCCCGCTCCAAAGAGCAGCACCTAAAAAGTGCTGCTTTTTTAAACGCATAATACACTCGTTACTTCCACCTGTGCCGAAGGCACGTTAAATGAGAGGAGGGGCCTCGCAAACCACAGGTTTATGGGGGAACATAGCGAGTTCGGGCCACTTCGCCCGCTCCAAAAAGCAGTATTTAAAATGGCCCCGTTTTTTATTCGTTTCGACAAGATACCCTCATGCTGCAATAATTGCGGTATGGGGGTAAAAATATGGTAAGCGTCAAAGCAGCCGGCACCTCGACTTAAAACTCAAGATACCGGCTGACGATCATCAAAAAAATGTGACGTTTTTCACAACAAGTCGGGCTCATCAGTCCCGAGTAAATCACAAAGTGCATTG
>JAAYJC010000093.1 GCA_012523085.1 Clostridiales bacterium | reverse complement strand
TATATATAAAAGGAATAATTTAGCGTTTGTCCTTTTACGCTGTTGAAAAACAATCCATAACATGGTATGTTTAGCACATGAAAGGATAAGCTTTTCAAGCGTATTAATTCGGAAAGGGAAGCACGGGTAAAACGTTATCGCGTGCGTTGGACTGTTATGAGCAAGCTGAAATTTCCAAACCTGTTTTCGCCGATTCAAATCGGGGACACTTTGTTCCGCAACAGGATATTCTCCGCTCCGACCGGGCATCCGGACGTGACGCTGGACGGAACCTTTACGGAGGATGTCATTGCGTATTTTGAGCGAAAGGCAAAGGGGGGCGCCGCGGCCGTAACGCTGGGCGAAGAGATCGTCGATTCGAGATACGGCAAGCGCCATCCGTTCCAGATCAGTCTGGACGATCCGAACATCAAGCACAGCTTTTCGCGGCTGGCGGACAGCGTCAGCCGGCACGGCGCCGTCGTGTCCATCGAGCTTCAGCATTCGGGCGTCAACGCGGCAAAATCATCCGAGTCCGGGGAGCCTTCGGTTTACGGGCCGTCCGATATGATGATGGACGGCGTGCATGTCCGCGAGATGCCGGAGGAAATGATCCTGGAGGTCATTGATAAATTCGCCAAAGCGGCGCTGTTCGTGAAGAGCTGCGGTTTCGGCATGGTAACGGTCCACGCGGGCCACGGCTGGCTGTTAAACCAGTTTTTTGCGCCGAGACTGAACACCCGCACCGATAAATGGGGCGGCAGCGCGGAAAACCGCGCCCGAATAACCGTTGAGGTTGCCGACGCGATCCACAGGCTCTGCGGAAAAGGCTTCCCGGTGGAGGTCCGCATCAGCGGTTCGGAGTGTCATGATAAGGGCTATGGTATTGAAGAGGGCGTAGAGCTGGCAAAACAGCTCGACGGGCATGCCGACATCATTCATGTGTCCGCGGGCTGCTCAACCGGGCTTAAAGAACAAAACAGCGTGTTTGGCACAACGCACCCGAGTATGTTCAGAGAGGACGGGGTAAATGTCAAATACGCCGCCGAGGTTAAAAAGCATGTGAAAATATCCAAGGTTGCCACAGTCGGCGCGCTCAGCGATCCCGCCATGATGGAGGATATCATCGCCTCCGGAAAAGCGGACATCGTCGAGATAGCCCGTGGGCTGATCTGCGACCCGGATCTGCCGAACAAGGCCCGCGAGGGGCGCGAGTGCGATATCATTCATTGTATGCGCTGCCTGAGCTGCTTTTCACACGGGGTTTCCCAGGGGCATTTCTTCTGTGCGCTCAATCCCGAAACCAACCGCGAGCGCTATTTTTCCTATCTGCCGCCCGCACCGAATAAGCGGAAGGTTCTGATCGCCGGCGGCGGAATCGCCGGTATGCAGGCCGCTTTAACGGCGGAAAAGTACGGGCATGAGGTCATTTTATGCGAAAAAGGCGATAGGCTCGGCGGGAATATACGGTGCGAGGAGAATGTGCCGTTTAAATCGCATTTGAAGGAATACATAGCGCTTCAGGAAAAAAGGCTGGCTGAATCCTCCGTTGCGGTAAGGCTGAACACCGAGGTTACGCCGGAATATTGTGACAGCGTGGGGGCCGATGTGCTCATCGCGGCGCTGGGCGCCGAGCCCGTAGTGCCGGATATCCCAGGCGCGGACGGGAAAAACGTTGTGAGCGCGGAGGAAGCGTACAGGGCGCCTAATAGGGTAGGGGAGAGCGCTGTTATCATCGGCGCGGGCCTTGTGGGCCTCGAGCTTGCCATTTACCTGACTATGCTCGGGAAGAAGGTCTGCGTGACGGAAATGAGCGGCGCTGCCAATTACGGCGAAAACATTTTGCACGGAAAGGCGGTGGAGGAACAGCTCTTTGAAAAAGGTATCGATGTATTTTATAACAGCAGAGCCGTTATAATAGACGAAACCGGCATATGGTGTGAAACAAAGGACGGCGACAGACATTTTGACGCGGAAACCGTTATATACGCCATCGGGCAAAAGCCGCTGATGAACAGGGCCGCCGAACTCCACGGCTGCGCAAAGCAGTTTTACCAGATCGGGGACTGTCTTGCGCCAAAGACAATCAGCGAGGCCAACGCCGCGGCGGCGACCGCCGCGAGAAACATCGGAAGATAGCGCAGTGGACAACCATACGATTACAATCGGCGGGGAAGTGCCTAAGGGAGCGGATATCGTTTACCGAAGAGCCGTCCGGTGCGTGTCAAAAAACCCAGGCGGAATATTGATGGTGCGGACAAACGCCGGAAACTACAAATTTCCCGGCGGAGGCGTGGAGGAAGGCGAAGATGATGAAACGGCGCTTCGCCGCGAAGTCCTTGAGGAGACAGGCTACCTTGTCATACAGGTCAAAAGGGTTTTGTTTAAGACGGTGCAGCGAAATACGGACTACAAGGACAAGTCAGGCTTCTTCGTCATGGAATCAATCTTTATGGAATGTGAAGTCGACGTATCCTTGTCCTTTGATCAGCGCCTTTCTGCCCATGAACAGGAGCTCCGGCTCATGCCCGTTATTGTTCCGATTAAGAAAGCACTGGAAGAAAATGAAAAAATCGGGACCGCATACCCTTCGCTTGAACGGGAAATCCTTGCGCTCAGGAAAGTATTGGAATCGTACACCGCCAAAGGAACATAAACAAACCGCAAATTGCGGATTAACTGAACAGGAGGAATTTGAACATGAATATGAAAGAAATGTTTTACTCCGCGCTTCGCAACGACCAGCCGATGAAATGGATGGGGTACGGGTTTGAGGCCTTCCCGAAAAGCCCATTCCATGTCGTGCTCGATCCGATTTCCGTCTGGGACATTTTGTATTTGTCCGGCGAGGCCGTTGTGGACCACTGGGGCGTTACGCACCGCAATCTGCCCGGAGACCCCGGCATTATGCCGATAGTCAACGATCAAAACAAGGTGATTAAGGACGTCACGAAATGGCGCGATTATGTGCATTTTCCGGAGATTCCGGCGCTTGACTGGAGCGACGCGAAAAAAACAATTGAAGGCATTGACCGGGAAACGACAATGGTCATGGTGCCGACCTTCCGCGGACTGTTTGAACGCGCGCACTGCCTGATGTCCTTTGAAGACCTTTTAATCGCCATGTACGAGGAGCCAGAAGCGGTATACGAATTTTTCGGCGCCTATACGGACTGGAAGCTGAAGGCCATCGAAATGATCATCGACAATCTGCAGCCCGATATCCTGCACTCACATGACGACTGGGGCGCGAAGACGAGCATGTTCTTCTCCCCGAAGAAATTCCGCGAGCTGCTAAAGCCGCATTATGCCCGCCTTTACGGCTATGTCAAAAAGCGCGGCGTTATGGTGCAGCATCACGCGGACAGCTACCTGCAGGGTATTGAAACGGATATGGTCGAGCTCGGCATTGAGATGTGGCAGGGCATTTTGCCCACGAATGATATCCTTGCGATAAAGAAATCAACCGGCGGCAAGATGCTTTTGATGGGCGGTTTAGAACAGGCCGTCATCGACCGCCCGGACGCAACGGAAGAGGAAATCCGCGCCGAGGTACGCCGGACGATCGATACCTACGCACCCGGCGGAGCTTTTCTCCCATGCGTCCCCAGCCTCGGGTGCATCAACACCTTTGTTGACCCCATCGTTATTGACGAGTGCAACCGCTACGGTGCGCAGTGGCTGAAAAACCAACAATAATACTGTTCTTCAATTAAATTGCGAAACAGTATAAAAACGAATAAATATTTTTATTGGAGAACAGCATTAATCAATCTGTGCAAAACAGCCGCGGCCTCGGCGCGCGAGGCGGGACTTTGCGGATTAAAGAAACCGTTGTCCCGGCCGGAAATCATACCGGAAGCCTGACAGTGCCCCGCGGCGCTTATCGCCCAGGCTGAAATACTGTCCGAATCCGGAAAGTCAGGGCTAAAAGCCGTGTCCTCCGATAATATACCGAGGAAACCCGCAAAACGATAAAGGAAAACGGCGAGCTGCTCACGCGTTATAATCTGCTCCGGCTTGAACAGACCGTTGCCATAACCCTCCGTGATGCCGTTTTCTGCGGCCCAGTTTACATAACGGCCATATTCCGCGCCGGTGTCGCAGTCTGAAAACAGCTGCGCGCCGGAGTCTTCAATCAAGCCGAAGCTGCGTTCATACAGCCGCCCGATTGCGGTAACAAACATAGCGCGCGTCATGCGCATATCGGGTGAAAACGTCTCGGCGGCGGTACCGATGAAAATATCGCGCTCCGCTATAAAATCAATATCGGTCTTCGCCCAATGGCCTGCACAATCGCTAAAGCGCTTGGGATTTTGCGCAAACAAAACTAAAACACTGTCGGGCGAGAGGTATTTCCTGCCGCCTGAGAAGCCGATGAACATTTTATTGCCATTGTCATCGAGCCAATAGGGAAGCCCCTCTGCCTCGTCATATTCCTGTGTCGTTTTGACGACCAGAGCAAACGGGGAGAAATCCGAGGCCTCAAAAACCAGATACCAGGCACCGTCTATTTGTTCAAGGCGGGATAAAAGTACCGTGGCCGTTTCACCCTCCGGCTGATGTACCACAAACAGCGATTCCTTCCGGTCTAAAAGCTCCGGCGGTACCGGCAGATAGATGGTTACGGCATAACCCGGCTCGGGCTTTGTTTTGGTATCGGTGCCTTTGATATAAAGCGAAATATCTAAGGGGAAAACCTGATGGCCTATGCCGAAGCCGAAGCTTTGTGAACCCTGCGCAGCATCGGTGATCTTGACTTCGACGGAGCTTGTAAATGCGCCGTTCATGTTGGCGCGCGCAATGATCGGGTTGGGGCTGTTTTCAAACAGGCCTGCACTCGTCTGCGTCACGGTGATGGTATTAACCGGTACCGGCGGGGAATTATACCCGAAAACCGCCTCCACGGTGACATCACAGACCGGCATGATGAAGCTTGCGTTCGACACCGGGAATACGGTTTCCCTGTCGCCGGTCTTATATACGGTAAAGCCTGAAAGGGTGAAGCCGCTCTCCGGCACCGCTTCGAGCACAACGGTATCGCCCACCGCCGCAAATTCGGCGTCGCTGCCGTCAATCATCATGGTATAATCGCCGTTCTCCACATCCGTTTTGGTGAGCGCGTAAATCGATGCGATATTTAGAAATCTATCGTTTATGTCATAGACATAATCCTGATAGATGAAGCCGCCCTCCGGCTGTACCGCTTCCGTGTTGCTTTTGTATGCGTACGCGTCAGGAAGCGTAAAGTCGCCGAGAAAGTACACTGCCGTTGAAATGTTTTCATCCGTTTCCGCAGCGCCTGCACACATGACAAAGCCGCCGGACATGTTAAAGCTGCCGCCGGTGGCTATCCCCGCCGCGTTTTTGCCGGCAGCGTAGGCGTATATGAAGCCGCCTGCGATAGTGATATTGCCGTCCGGGTTTTCGCTTTCATTGGCTAGAATCCCAAAGGTCCCCGGTTCAAACGGTGTACCGGCCTTTGCCGCCGCCGCAATGCTGTCTTCTTGATTGATCCTCAGTATAGGGCTGCCTTGTGCAGTGTACCCGCCGCCGGACATATCACGGTCGTATCCGAAATAGAAAGAGCCCGCGGCAAAAATACCGATATTCTGCGAGCAGATATCCACATAGGCATTTCCGCCGATGTTTACGTCCTCTTCGCTGTGAAGGCCGCATTTTTTCCCATCGGTAGTGCTCCAGTCAACAATGTTTACGACGGCGTTTCCGGTGATTATGATATCGCCTATAGCCCTAACAGCGTTGCCGTACGCGTCGGTTAAGGTTACGTTGACTGTTGCGTCCTCGATGAAGACATCATTTTCTGATGCCATGCAATAGGAATCATCTGAGGTGATATTCACCAGCGTATCCACTCCGCTTATCGCCAAAACGCTCTCAGGTGCTGAACCTCTGCTTCTGATGCTGCCGAAGGCATTGAGCGTGCTATTTGAAATTTCGATAGAATCGGACATCATACTCCGGGAAGGCTGAAAGTCACCTTGAATTTCCGGCGTAATCGCTTCAATACTTGCGGGATCGTTTATGTTAACGATCGGGTTGCCCGTCAAGTCACCCTTCATAACGATGGATTGACTGGCTGAGATTGCGTAGTCTTGTGAACAGATGTCAACATATGAATTCCCGCAGATGTCAATGCTGCCGGTATCGCTGAACAGTCCGCAATCGCCGTAGCTGCCCCAGTCTATGATAAATACATCGGCGGCTTGGATAATGATGTTCTCTCCGGCAGATACACCAACGCCGTAACTACCCTCTTGGATTATGCTTAAGGCGGTATCTGAAACAGTGATGTCTCCTGATGCTCGGATACCGGCACTGTCGTCAAAGTCAGATTCGACAATAATCTCCAAAGCTCCGCTTCCGGTAATGGTTAAGTTGCCTATCGTTTCGATTCCACGTTCTGCCCCGCCGATTGAGTTGACGGTGCCGGGCGGCAAAACAATGGTCAGATTATCATCACATCGTATCCCGCAGTCTGAAATGCTGCTTAAAATATGTACATTGTTGAGCGTAAGCGTATAGCCGATTTCCGCATCATAGGAAACAGAAAACAGCCAATCCTCCGTATCGCCTGTCGGTTCATAATCGACCTCGTCTTCGCCGCCGTCCGCCGCCTTCCAGTATATGGGGCCTGCCGCGTTGCCCGAGGAAACCTCCGTGTTTCCGACCGACAGGTCGATCTCTTTAGCCCTCGCCGTGGCGGGCAGCAAAAAAGCCGCCATGCACAGGACCAAAACCAGGCTCAGTATCTTTTTTCCCATTTTACCCTCCTTATTGTCTTTGTCTGATTGTGTTTCATTTCTTTCTATTTTCGTTTCTTTATCATATAGATTGAAATCCGGACTTGTCAACCAAAAATCGAAAAATTTAGACAAAATACTCCGCAGATCTGCATGCAGAGATCTGCGGAGCATTTAACCGTTTTATTCTATTTTCCGTTAATTATATAGAATGTATGCATGATAAAAAGCCTGTTACCTTGTACCGTCAAAGGATTTGCGCATGGTACTCCTGCAGGGACTTTAGCGCCGATTCCGAATAGCCGTTTTCGATATACGCATTGATTCCCTTTGCGCTGGCGAGGGCGGCAGTCGTCGTTGTGATATAGGGCACCTTGTTTTTGATTGCGATTTTGCGGATATACGAATCGTCAAACTCGCTGATTTTGGAGCGCGGCGTGTTGATGATCAGGTTGATTTCGCTGCTCGTGATGCTGTCAACAATATTGGGATGCCCCTCGTGCAGCTTTTTTATTTCGTCACATAAAATGCCGTTTTCCCGGAAAAATGTGCAGGTGCCTTTTGTCGCAAAAATGCGAAAACCGATTTGCCGGAAAACATAAGCCGCCGCCAGCGCCTGCGCCTTATCCTTGTCGCTGACGGAGATGAGAACCGTGCCCGAGACCGGAAGCGGAACCGAGGTCGCCTCCTCCGCCTTGAAATACGCCAGCTCAAAGGAATCCGCCATGCCGAGCACCTCTCCGGTGGACCGCATTTCGGGGCCCAGAACGGGATCGACTTCCGGGAACATATTAAAGGGCAAAACAGCTTCCTTTACGCCGAAATGCGGCAGCTTTTTGCGGGTAAACCCGCTCATGTCAAATGGTTTGCCCGTAAAGTCCGCCATGATGATCTGAGTCGCGATGGCGGCCATGCGGATATTGCAGACCTTTGAAACAAGCGGAACCGTCCGGGACGCTCTGGGATTGGCTTCCAGAACATAAACCTTGTCGTCTTCAATGGCGTACTGCATGTTCATCAGACCGACAACATGCATCTCTCCGGCAATTTTCGCGGTGTACCGCTCAATGGTGCGGATATGCTTTTCCTTTATGCTGGCCGGCGGAATGACGCAGGCGGAGTCGCCGGAATGCACCCCGGCGTATTCGATATGCTCCATGACCGTCGGCACAAAAGCGTCTGAGCCGTTCGCAATCGCGTCGGCTTCCGCTTCCACGGCGTTTTTTAAAAAGCGGTCCACCAGAATCGGACGCTCCGGCGTTACATCAACTGCGGCTTTCATATAATGCCTGAGCATCTTCTCGTCGTGCACGACCTCCATACCCCGCCCGCCGAGCACATAGGAGGGACGGACCATCAGCGGGTAGCCGATCCGCGAGGCGATTTCGACAGCCTCCTCGGCGGTTACGGCCATGCCGGATTCCGGCATCGGGATGCCCAGCTTATCCATGATGCTGCGAAATAAATCGCGGTCCTCCGCCAGATCAATGGTCTTTTGCGCGGTGCCGAGGATCCTGACGCCGGCCGCTTCCAACTCTGATGCTATGTTCAGCGGCGTCTGGCCGCCGAAGGCGACGATAACGCCCAGCGGCTTTTCTTTTTCGTATATGCAAAGGACTTCCTCAACGGTAAGCGGCTCAAAATAAAGCTTGTCGGATGTATCATAATCCGTGGAGACCGTTTCGGGGTTGCAGTTTATGATGACGGATTCATAGCCGAGGCTGCGAAGCGCAAAGGCGGCATGCACGCAGCAGTAGTCAAATTCGATGCCCTGCCCGATGCGGTTCGGTCCGCCGCCGAGGATCATGACCTTCTCCCGGTCGCTGACCGCCGTTTTGTCGGGCGCATTATAGGTGGAAAAAAAGTAGGAAGCGTTTTCAACGCCGCTGACCGGCACCGCTTCAAAACCCTTAATAAGTCCGAGCCCTTTGCGCATTTTCCGAAGCTCAGGCTCGCTGATATCTAAAAGCCCTGCCAGATAACGGTCTGAAAAGCCGTCCTTTTTTGCTTTAATGAGCAAATCGTCGGGTACGGTCCCGCCGCGGTATTTCAACAATTCCTCTTCCAACGTGACAAGCTCTGTCATCTGGGTGAGAAAATATGGCTTAATGTGAGTCAGCTTGTACAAGGCGTCAATGGAGGCGCCCTTGCGCAGCGCTTCATATAAAATAAACTGTCTTTCGCTTGTCGGCTCACTGAGCATCGCCATCAGTTCGTCGAGTGTTTTTTCGTTGAAATCTTTGGCAAAGCCCAATCCGAAGCGCCCGATTTCGAGAGAACGTATCGCCTTTTGCAGCGCCTCCTTGTAGGTCTTGCCGATGCTCATCACCTCGCCGACGGCACGCATCTGCGTACCGAGCCTGTCGACGGAGTCCGGGAACTTTTCAAACGCCCAGCGCGCAAATTTCACGACCACATAATCGCCCGCAGGCGTATATTTTTCAAGCGTCCCGTCCCGCCAGTAAGGAATCTCATCGAGCGTCAGCCCGGCGGCCAGCAGCGCGGAGATATAAGCAATCGGAAAGCCCGTTGCTTTGGACGCCAGAGCCGAAGAGCGGGAGGTGCGGGGATTGATTTCGATGATCACAATGCGTCCCGTTTTCGGATCATGCGCGAACTGAACATTTGTTCCGCCGATTACGCCGATGGCCTCAACCACATCATAAGCGTGCTTTTGCATTTTCCGCTGGATTTCGGGACTTATGGTCAGCATCGGCGCGGAACAGAAGGAGTCACCTGTATGAATACCTGCGGCGTCGATATTTTCAATAAAACAGACCGTAATCTTATGGTTTTTGCTGTCCCTTACCACTTCCAGCTCAAGCTCTTCCCAGCCGAGTACGGATTCCTCGACTAAAATCTGCCCGACCATGCTGGCTGCGATGCCGCGGGCCGAAACGGTCCTGAGCTCCTCTAAAGTATTGACCAGCCCGCCGCCGGTTCCGCCCATTGTGTACGCCGGCCGGATAACAACCGGATAACCCAGCTCTGAGGCAATCCGTTCGGCCTCCTCTACGCTGTAGGCGGCGCTGCTCTTCGGCATGTCTATTTTAAGCCTTTGCATCGTATCCTTAAACGCGATACGGTCCTCGCCGCGTTCTATGGCATCGAGCGCAACACCGATGATCTGAACGCCGTACCGGTCAAAAACGCCCGCCTTGCCCAACTCCAGGCAGAGATTCAATGCCATCTGACCGCCCAGATTGGGCAGCACCGCGTCGGGCCTCTCCTTTGCGATGATGGCGGTAAGGCTCTTTGCGTTCAGCGGCTCAATATAGGTAATATCCGCGATGTCGGGATCGGTCATAATGGTTGCAGGATTGGAGTTGACCAGAACAATGGTATATCCAAGCCGCCTGAGCGCCTTGCAGGCCTGAGTTCCGGAATAGTCAAACTCACAGGCCTGGCCGATGATGATTGGCCCGGAGCCTATGATCAAAACCTTTTCGATATCTGTTCTTTTCGGCATATTAATCTCCATTCTGCCGCGAAGCGGCAGCGCAAATAGTCAGGAAAAGTCAATTGTGCGAAGCTTGTTTCGCGCTGAGGAGCAAATGGCCGCCGTCAGGTATGGCGGCACATAAGCGAAGTGAAGTCGCTGGATTTCGTCTTGGATAAACCCTTTATACATCTATGACATTTTAGCCCAACGTTTGCCGTTTTGTAAAGCATTATTGATAAATATCTGGATTTGACGGCTGTATGATGTTATGATGAATAATATTCGGCAAAGATTTTGCGGCTCGGCATAAACAGTGAAGGAGTATGGCTGTTATGGGCGGAATGTTCGGCGTTGTTTCAAAGGAAGACTGCGTAATGGATGTGTATTTCGGGGCGGATTACCATTCGCATCTGGGTACCAGGCGGGGCGGAATGGCCATCTGGGACGGGAGCAGCTTCAACAGGGCCATACACAACATAGAAAACGTACAGTTCAGGGCGAAATTCGAATCGGAGCTTTTTTCGCTCAAGGGCAATATGGGCATAGGCTGCATCAGTGACACCGATCCGCAGCCTCTTCTGGTCAGGTCCCATCTCGGCATGTATGCCATCAGTACGGTCGGAAAAATCGGAAACAAAGATGAACTGATTGAAAAGGCGCTCTCTCTCCCGAATGTGCATTTTATGGAATCAAACAAAGGCACAATCAGCATGACCGAGCTTGTGGCCGTGATTGTTGATAACGAAGAGTCCTTTAAAAACGGCATCTTGAAGGCGCAGGAATTGATTCAGGGCTCCTGTTCTCTGCTGATTTTAACGCCGCAGGGGATTTATGCCGCCAGAGACAAGCTGGGCCGGACGCCGCTTGTGATCGGAAAGAAGAAGGGGACCTTCTGCGCCGCCTCCGAATCCTGCACGTTTGCAAACCTCGGGTATACCTTTCATTATGAGCTGGGTCCGGGCGAAATCGTGCTGTTAACGCCGGACGGCATGCAGAAAATCGCACCGCCGGGCAATAAAAAGAGGATCTGCGCATTCCTTTGGGTGTACTACGGATATCCGTCCTCAACCTACGAGGGCATGAGCGTGGAGCTGATGCGCTACCGGAACGGCGCGGCCATGGCCGGAAAAGACGATATTAAAGCGGATATCGTGGCGGGCGTACCCGATTCGGGCACCGGCCATGCCATAGGCTACTCCAACGAATCGAAGATACCCTATGCGCGCCCCTTTATAAAATACACGCCGACCTGGTCAAGGAGTTTTATACCGCAAGAGCAGAAAATCAGAAACCTCATCGCCAGGATGAAGCTGATGCCCATTCCCGAGCTGGTTTCCGGCAAGCGCCTTTTGCTGTGCGACGATTCGGTGGTGCGCGGGACACAGATGAAAGAGACGACTGAGCTGCTTTATAAGGCCAATGTCAAGGAGATTCATCTCCGGCCTGCCTGTCCGCCGATTATTTTTAACTGCAAGTTTTTAAACTTTTCCGCTTCCCGGTCTGTTATGGACTTGGCCGCGCGCCGGGCGATAACCGAGGTCGAGGGAAGGGAATCCGACAATATCGAACCGTACATTGATCCCGAAACGGACAAATACCACTGCATGGTAGACTGTATCCGCAAAAAGCTCAATCTCACGACGCTGAAGTACCAGAATGTCGGCGATATGGTTGATGCCATCGGGATAGGCAGCGAAAATATCTGCACCTACTGTTGGAACGGGAAAGGCGAGTAAAAACAAAGCAGCAAAGGATACTTTTCTTGGAGGGTTTGTATATTGGATAACGGCGGACAAAAGAAGACGGCGAGCGTAAAGCGGGCGGGTTGTATGATTTGCGGGAAAAAGCTGGTCTATATGAAAAACGCGCGCACAAATGTGAAATGCGCATACTGCGGTAAAGAAGAATTGACGGATGTTTTTTGCTTAAAGGGTCATTATGTATGCGATGTATGTCATAAAGGGGATATTTTAGATGCGGTGACTGAGCTTTGCATGAAAAGCCCGCTTAAAGACCCTATTGCGCTGCTGCTGGAAATTTTCGACCTGAAGGGTCTTAATATGCACGGCCCTGAGTACCATGCCATTGTTCCCGCGGTGCTGGTAACGGCCTATATCAACGCCACGGGGAGCGAAGACAGGACGATGATCCAAAAAGCCGTTTTGCGCGGACGCGAAGTAAAAGGCGGCATGTGCGGAAGCCACGGCGCCTGCGGCGCCGGAATCGGCGTCGGTATAGCCTACAGCGTTTTACACGGCGTGACACCGTATTCCGGAGCGGACAGGGGAGAGGCTATGCGTATGACGGCGTTTGCATTGCTGGAAATCGGAAAGTACGGCGGCCCGAGATGCTGCAAAAGGGATTCGGCGCTGGCGGTGAAAACCGCCGCAGAGCATTTCGGCGTGCCGTTTGAAGACAGCGGGGAGCGGTATATATGCCGCCAGTTTTCCCAAAACAAGATGTGCATTGTCCGCAACGCGGGAAATGTACAAAATGCGCGCATAGCGCGCATTGAAAAATGCCCGTTTTATCCGAGTGGAGCCGAGCTTTAGCGCCGACGCCCAAAAAAGCCGCAGGTTGTTAGCGTGAAAAATTTTTCACGCACAGAAGAAATCGATTTGGCCGCCAAATATGACGGCGGCCAAATCGATTTCTTTCTGACTATTTGTGCTGCCGCTTTGCGGCAGAATGGTTGTTTCTATGAAGCAAATTGCGGCTTTGATTACATTACGCTTTAGCGCCGGGTTACGCTTTCCGTTCTGGCGATTACCCGTTCAAAGGCCTCGACATGGTTTTCCGCGGCGTTTCTGACAAACGTAAAGGTCAGCTTGACGTCATTGGGCAAATTGTGGCTGAGAAAGATATCATACATATGAACGGTCAGCCTTTCGGAATTGATGGCGTCTTTTATGGCCTCAACCAGCGTGCCGGGCACGGTAACATATTGGGCAGCCGCGTTTTCCGGAACCGGAATATCGTGTTTCCGAAAAAGAGACTTGAGCGCCATCGCATGCGTGCGCTCCGAGGCTTCAATATTGATAAAGGGGCGCTGCCTTCCGAATTTGGAGATGACTGCTTTATATCGCGCGCCGGCCAGATACTCGTCCTGCATGGCAATGGTCAGCATCTGTTCAAGCGAATATGTCTGGTCACCCCTTACGGTCCCGGCTCCGTAATTTGCCGACGCAAAAGCGGGAAAAGTAAAGGCTGCGGCCATTATCGGTACGAGCAAAAGCAAAAGCGCGGGTTTGAACCATTTTCTCATTGTGGTACCTCCTGTAAAACAAATTAACGGATAAAATATAGCGCGGAATCCGGCAGATTCGGGTTTTGCCGGCGGGCATGAGTTATTGTTTGCAAGTATCAGGGTATTTATTAGATTATTGCCGCGCTCTTTACACTTTTCTATTGAAAATGCCGCTATCTCGTGGTATACTGACCGCAATCCGGAAACAGCTTCCTGATAGCGCTATACCGAAAGGAGATATGTGAATATGTTGAATTTGGAGTCGGTGGTTTTTCGCTGAAATCGAATATCGGGCAAAGCATCACCGCCACTTATTATTAAGGGGAGGCGGAATGCCGCGCCGCTTAAGTAACCTTTCGTGATTGCCATTCAGACATGCCGACAGGTATGTCCTTTTTTGTTTTGATATCAGCGAAGAGGGCCATGTTTCCCCAACGCGCAAAACAAAAGCCGCAAGAAGCTTGAGAGGCTGCTTGCGGCTCTTTTGCGCCCGTTTTCAGAAAATCGATTTTTCCTGACTATTTGTGCTGCCGCTTCGCGGCAGAATGGAGGATTATATGAAAAAGATAAATCGGCTGTATGGCATATACAAAGAAAACAATACGCATCTGACGGAGGTTATTCATGGCAGACTTACAAAAGTACGGTTATATCCCCTCGGCGCTTGACGAAAGCGGCGATTATTTGCCCGCCAGAGTTACGGCGGTATATAAGGAAAGATATGAAATGATTTGCAGGTTCGGGCAGGTTTTCGGGAAGCTCAAATCAGGAGTCTATTATCCAAACGTCTTTATGCCGCAGGGCATAAAGACGCTGAGCAAAGAGACGCAGGGTTCAGAGCCGTTTCCGACAACAGGCGATTTTGTGCTGATCCGGTATATCGCCGGTTCAGACAGCCAGATTGTCAAAACGCTGCCGCGCAAATCCCTGTTTTTGCGGCTCGACCCGTCCTCCAGCGGACACTACAGTCAGGCTGTCGCCGCGAATTTCGATTATGTTTTCATTTTGGCGTCCCTTAATCAGGATTTTAACGTAAAGCGAATCGAGCGGTATTTAACCCTTTCGTGGCAGAGCGGCGCAGTTCCCGTCGTCGTGTTAACAAAGGCCGATCTGATTGAAGACTATTCAAATCAGGTTAAGGCCCTTCAAAAAACATGCACAGGGGTAATGGTATGCGCGGTCAGCGCGCTGACCGGCAGCGGGCTTAATGCTTTGGGCGATTACCTGAAGCCCGGCAAGACCATCGTGTTTCTCGGTTCTTCCGGCGTCGGCAAGTCTACCCTCGTCAACGCCCTTGCCGGGCAGGCGCTGATGGCGACAAGGGAAATACGCGAAGACGACGGGAGGGGCCGGCACACGACAACGCACAGGCAGCTTATTATGCTCGATAGCGGGGTTATGATCATCGACACACCGGGTATGCGGGAGCTGGGTATGTGGGATGTAACGGACGGGCTCGGCGAAGCGTTTTCGGATGTGGAGGACTATCTCGGGCGCTGCCGTTTTTCCGACTGCACCCATGTCAATGAACCGGGCTGCACCGTTAAAGAGGCACTAAGAAGCGGAGCGCTTTTGGAAAGCAGGTGGGAGAGCTACAAAAAGCTGAAGCATGAGGCCGTTTACAGTGAAGACAAGAGCGCCTATCTGAGCGGGAAACGGCAATGGAGCAAGGAAATAGCAAGGTATTCAAGGCAAATCAAAAAAAGAAGAGACAAATCATAGAAAACACAATGGGGCTGCTTTAGGGGCGTTCACACAGGGATTTATGAAAAGACTTGTGTGACAGCTTCAAGCGGGGCAAAAAGAACCGGCCATGCTCAAGCGTAATTGCTTGGTACGCGCCGGTTCTTTTTATCGCATAGTATTTGGCCTGCGATCGTCGAAATGTATAAAACCACCAAAAGAGCTGCCATGGAATAGCGGGTAATCATGAGACAACCGGCCCTACTGGATTCATATCCCTTTCCTCTGCGTTGATATGGGGCCAGAAGGGCAGATAGGTCGGAGAGACAATAGCCATTATTTGAGACGGTCATTCCTTGGCCCGATTCCCTTTCATCGAAGCGCACAAAAACACGCGTTGCGCCGATGTGCCGGAGGGCGTTGGAAAATACAACAACATCATTCTACAATATAGTCATAAGGCCTGCCGGAACGATGCGCCGTCATACTCAATGACAACTAATTCATTGTAGGTGCCTGAAATCGTCAGCGTTGTCAATACGGTATCTTCCATATAGACATATTGTTCGTCCTCGTCAGTGGGTAAAGCGCCTGCGACGCAAAC
>JAAYJC010000012.1 GCA_012523085.1 Clostridiales bacterium | reverse complement strand
TTGCGAAACGCATTTTTCAGATGCATTGATTGTTCAGCAGGCATAAATAAGCCAAAAATGCGAAAAACCCGGGATAGTTTTATCTCGGGTTTTCTGTAACATATTCGATCAACCGTTCCAGCAGTGAGATCACGGTCTCTTGTTCCTGTTCTGTCAAAACGCCGGAAAAGCGGCTCCCCCATTTGTTTTGACACTGCCGGATGACCTTTAGCAGTTCGCGGCCTTTTTCGGTCAGCTCCAGATCATACTGGCGGCGGTCTTCCGAGTTTATCCGGCGGGTGATGTAACCCAGTTTCTCCAACCGCTTCGCACTTCTGGCAACCGTACATTTATCCAGAACATAATGTGTCGCAATAGCATCCTGCGAAGAACCGGGATGCTTATCCAGATAGATGATGTAGACAGGCATTCGCCCGTTTAAGTCGTATGGCCTCATGCAGTCATCCATATATGCTCTGTATTTTCGTTCCATTCTGTTAATCAGAGAACCGAAGCTGCGAGAAAAACGGTTCCCAATTATTGAGCTGTTACCAGACATTTGATCACCGGCTTTCTTTTTATTGTTGAGGCATGACTATGGCATCAACGTATTTTCCGCATGTGCGCGCATTTTTTTAATATCTTTAAGAATAAGAATGCCCAGAGGGATGCCGATGATAATGGATAGAAAATCGGCAACGGCCTGGGCGGCAGCCAGACCCATTACGCCGAACAGTGCCGGCATAATCAAAACACTGGGTAAAAAGCAGATACCCTGCCGGGCAAGACCGAGAATTGTCGCACCTAACGCACGGCCAAGCGCGGTAAAAGTCATATTAATGACGACAACAACGGCGCCAACCGGAAGTGCGATGGCCTGCAGCCGTATCGCAAAAGAGCCGATTCTGATCACCTCCGGATCAGTAGCGGAAAAAAGGCGCATAAAACCTCCGGCAAAAATAATCATGGGAATTCCGACAGCAGCCATGCAGATAAAACCGAATTTAACAGCAAACCAGAACGCTTTTAAAACCCTATCATATTTACCCGCACCCCAATTGTACCCGACTACGGGCTGATAGCCCTGTCCGAAGCCCATCAGAAGGGAGGCAAATAGATTCATCGCACGGTTGCATATGGATATGGCAGCGATTGCAGCCTCGCCGAAGGAAGTCGCTGTCCTGCTGGTCACGATCGTGACAAAAACCATCAGGCTGTTTCGGCAGAAAATCGGGATGCTCATTTTTCCGACTTCCTTGATAATAAAGCGCGAAAACCGAACATTTCTCCAGGAAAGTCTTAATATGCTGCTTCGCCTGAGGTAAGGGATCAGCAGAACGAAAAAACTGATTGCTTTTGATATTGTAGATGCGATCCCCGCACCCGCAATTCCCCAACGGAAGACGAAAATGAAAAGCGGGGCTAAAACGCAGTTAACGGCAGCGCCGGACAGGATCCCAAACATGGAATAGACCGGACTTCCTTCCGCGCGCAGGCTTTGGTTGAGCACAAAGGCACCTGCCATAAATGGGGCGGAATACAGCGTGTAATTGGCGTAAGCTGCGGCGGTAGGCAAAATCGAGTCAATAGCGCCAACGAGTTTTAAAACAGATTCGAGAAAAACATGACCGATGATACACATAATAATGCCGATCATAAAGGTGGCAAACAAAGAAGCGGCCAGTACCTGTTCTGCCTGCTTTTTCTGATTTGCACCCAGAAGCCTGGAGATAAAACTGGATGCGCCGTTTCCGATTGCTGAACCGAACATCGCGATAAACTGATCCATGGCCAGACAAATCCCAACCGCTCCGATAGCCACGGTACCAATTTGGCTGACGAAAAAGGTGTCCAACATGTTGTAAAGCGAGGTTATGATCATACTGATAACGGACGGAATCGCCAAAATCGGTATGACCTTCGTCAGAGATCCGTTCAGCATCATCTCACGTTTGGCATCATGGTCCTGACTTGAGAATAGAGACAGATTGATCACTCCATATATGTAGTTGCTTTCGCAACTATAATATACCAGCCAAACGTAGCGCGGTCAAGCTGTTTTACCTCAATAACAGATGCAAGGCCAGTAAAGCGCAAATTTGCATAAGCAAAATAATAGGAAGTCCGATAATAAATCTGAGATGCTTCGTTTTGTGCCGGAAAGCATACATACCGAAAATGGCGCCGATCGATCCGCCGATTAATGCGGTAGCAAAAAAACGGGCTTCCGGAATGCGCCTTTTCTTTTTAACAGCTCTTTTCTTGTCGATGCGCATCAGCACAAGTGTGTACAGATTCATTGCAACAAGATAAGCGGTTCCTGCAATGAACAATGGATTGATTATCATATCATACCTGCCGGCTTTGATATTTTCAGCCGTACGCTAAGAAATTCAGGTGAATGACGAGAATTGAAACGAAAAAAATTAAATCGTCCCCGGGGGTCTTTAACCGGGTTAGCTTCAGCGTTCAGCTTTTCAAAAAAACGGGTTTTTTTATAATCAGTATAGCGAATGATCTAAATTTACGCAAGAATTCTTATTGAAATGCTCTTGATTTTTCACTGAACTGACGGTAAAATTAATGTAAATATAATGTGACAGGGGGGAGTAAAAGTGGCAAAAGAGCATCTGCTTTTTGACAAAACAGAGATCACGGCGGCTGTACTATCAAGTAATCCACCCCATGTGGCAAACCTGCAGGCCAGCAAAATCAGCAGCATCGCCATTAAACCGTTTGATGAAAAAGCCACGTTTGGAAAAAAACCTTCCGAAAAGATCGAGATTTTTGTCAGAGGGAACGCCGAACCGATTGTGTACACAAAGCTTAAAGAAAAAGCATTCTGGGAAAGTTACAAAACAAGTCTGAAGAAATTTGCAAAGAACAACAGAATTACGTTTACCGATGAGACGTCCGTCGAATCCTGACCGGACAACAAGCGTATAAGTTGGCTGCCGCAAAACAAAGCCTTGCGTGTCAAGTGTTTTGCGACAGCTTTTTTTTGCAAAGATCCGGTGCACAATAAGTCTGGGTAAAAAAGGCATCAGCCTTGCGGTTTTGCAAAAAACTGCAAGGCTGATGCCGTAATAACCAAATAATATGATAAAAGAACGCTAATGGTTTTTGTCATTACTTAAAACTACGATCAATATATTGATAAAGATACTGGTTGTCTGAATAAGCAATTCAAAAACGCTGTCAAAGTAGTGCAGTTGTTGCGTTTTTGAATTGTTCGGCAGGCATTAAATAGGTGAATAATGACCGGAAGGAATTTTCATCGATGGGTTTTATCGAAATTACTTTGATTGCTGTCAGCCTGGCTATGGATGCTTTTGCCGTTTCCATCAGCAAAGGTCTTGAAATGAGACGGGTAATCTTAAAAAGCGCGTTGCTGATCGCCGTTTGTTTCGGTTGTTTTCAGGCCGGGATGCCTATACTGGGCTGGATGTTTGGGTTACAGCTTGAACGGTATGTCATGAACTACGGTCATTGGGCTGCGTTTATTCTGCTGTTCGCCATCGGCGGAAAGATGATATTCGATGTGGTTAGGGGTGATACAGACAAAAATTATTACGAAGGGATAAACATCAGAAAGCTGATTATCTTGTCCATTGCAACAAGCATCGACGCCTTTGCTGTGGGCGTTTCCTTGGCTTTTTTAGGCAGTTCAGTGTTTTCGGCCGCTCTGGTTATCGGAATCATCACATTCGTGTTGTCATTTGCCGGTGTGCTTTTGGGCAACGGCTGCAAAAATAAGTTCAGCGACAAGGCAGGGATGTTCGGCGGAATCATACTCATTTTAATCGGCCTGAGAATACTGCTCAAGCATTTCGGGTGCTCCGCGGATTAAGCCTGTATACAAAACCGAAACGGATTTATGCTGATCTTCAGTAATTATGTAGATTAGTCTATTAATTTGTCTATAACACAAAAAATATATATCATTTTATGTCAGGAACGGTACTATTTGAATTGTTTTTCATAAATTGTACAAGCTATTAAACAAATTCCATTAAGATGGATGAATATATCTCCGGAGGAATTCAATGGCTGGCGTGTTGTTCAGTATTATAGCCGGGATGGCAATGAGCGTACAGGGTGTTATGAATACCAGGCTCAGTGAAAAAATAGGACTGTTTGAATCGAATGCTTTCGTTCAAGGTTCCGCTTTTCTTTTGTCGCTGGTTGCTGTTTTGATTATGGGAAGAAACGGATACGACGCACTCTGGCAGACGGACAGGGTGTATTTGTTCGGGGGTGTACTCGGCCTGGTTATTACCGTCACCGTTATGCTCGGCATTAAGGATTTGAGTCCGACAATATCCATTTCGATTATATTGATCTCTCAGCTGCTTGTAGCTGCACTGATTGACGCTTTGGGGCTGTTCGGATGTGAAAAGGTGCCATTCCGATGGAACAAATATGCCGGAGTCGGACTTATGTTGGTCGGACTTATGTTGTTTAAACTGAAGAAATGACAGGTAAACGCCGAGAAAGGAGCGCCCGAATGAGAAGATATTCAAGAAAAAAGCGGGGTAAAATCCTGTTGTATATAGCTTTTACTTTTGCGGTTCTGGTTTTGGTTGCCTTGGGCGGTACATCGCTTGTTTTTTCCGAGCTCTCAAAAAATATTGATAAAAACGGCTTGCTGCTCGGCTCAAATACCGGGTATGCGCAGGTTATGGCTGTCGAAGAGCAGCAAAGAGGCGATTCATCATGGTATGAGCCGGGTTATGCGTCAAATATATCGGTCAAAACATCAGATGGCTTTATGTTAACGGGTATATCCTATGAGCACAAGCCGAAAAGCTGCGGCTGGGCTCTTATCGTACACGGGTATTCTTCCCGCAAGGAGGATATGCTGACTTACGCAAAGCGGTACTACAACGAAGGCTATAATGTCCTTTTGCCGGACTTGCGCGCCCATGGTGAGAGCGAGGGGGATTTTGTCGGAATGGGTTGGCTTGACCGCAAAGATCTGGTCATCTGGATTGAGAATCTTCTCGTCGGACACCCGGATGCCGATATCGTTATGCACGGGATATCGATGGGCGGCGCTGCAGTCATGATGGCCTCTGGTGAAGAACTCCCCGGTAATGTGAAAGCCATTGTCGAGGACAGCGGGTATACCTCCGTATGGGACATATTGGATTATCAGCTCGGCTATCGCTATCATCTTCCGGCTTTTCCTGTTTTGTACGGTGCAAGCATCTGGTCAAACAGCAAATGGGGCTATAACTGGAAGGAAGCGTCGGCCGTTGAGCAGGTGAAAAAAAGTAAAACGCCGATCCTTTTCATTCACGGCGGAGAAGATGATATTGTTCCGACAACAATGGCATATGACGTATATCAGGCCGCGAAATGCAAAAAGCGGCTTTTGATTATCGAAGGAGCCGAACATGCCGGCGCGGTCTGCACCAATCCGGAAAGGTACTGGGACGAGGTTTTCTCTTTTATCGACAGCCAATAAACAGGTCGGAGCGGAGGATATGACTGCTTCGACCTGTTTTATACCTGCATGACCGAAGAGTTATGGACGCTGCTTTTGCAGCAGCGCTTTGATATGCGCTTCCGCAAGCGCGTAAACGCCGCCGAAGTCAACATTCGGGTTATAAATGGCCTCCATCCGGTCATTAACTTCCTTGGCTTCCAACATAAACCCGCAGGCTTTATTCAGCAGCGCGTCGCGAAGAGCTATCTCGCTCCGGTAGTGTTTTCGAAACTTGCGAAGCATTTCCTTATTTGCAAGCGCGTCGAGCCTGACATGCTTAAACGCATCACCGTTGTAAGGCAGTCCCTTTGCTGCGCTTATAAAGCCAAGAGAAAGCTCGGGAATTAAAAGGTGCTCGATAATAGCGGGATTAAGAGGTGAGGCGCATATAACCACATCATATCCTTTTTTAATAGCAGAATCACAAATCGGTGCAATGAAGAGCGGAGCCAATGAGAACGTGTTATCTATGACATAAAGTCTTTCACAAAGAGTGGCAGCGGTGGAAAACAGACAGGTACAGCCTGTAGGGCCGAGCGTATTCAGAAATCGGACCGAGGGTTTTCCCGCCGGTCTTCCGGTTTTTTTCAGTTCTCTGAATATGACCCCTTCACTTCGTCTTGCAATGGTTTGATAAGCTGTTTTGTCAAACAGCTTGTCAAACATTCCGATTTGATAAACCTCGGCGGCTTTGAGCGCATGGCATGCTTTTTCGTAATATTCCTCATACTCTGCCATACATTCTGCGACCTTTTCAAGCTGCGGAATCAAGGATTTGCTGTCATAAAAAATACCGAGATTTACATAAGCTTCACGGATTCCCGGATATCTCGGCTCCAGGATATGGGGTTCCGTTCCGTCCAGATACGCGGTTTTGAGCGATGGTATGAATATTCCGTCAAGAGAATCCGGATCCATGGGATTGAGCATATATTCAATGACCATTCCCTCGTCCTTCAGAGCAGCCGCAATCGAGCGCATAAAGCTGGACTTGCCGCAACCGGGTCCGCCCTTTATGATATAAATGCTTTCCACATTTTTCTCTAATGTAAATTTATCGTAAAGAGAATAAAAACCGGAGCCGGTATTTGAACCAAGAAAATAATAAATGCTCTTATACATAAGGAATATCCTTTCATTAAATAATTCCTAGTCATTCCTATGCAATAAGAGCATCAATTGCTACGAAAAACAGGCCGATTGCGGAAATTATCGGTCGTGTTTGCATTAAACCTGAGTTTTTGCTGAATTTGCGTGCAGTCAAATATGGTTGAAAAGCACCGGTTTCCGTGCTATACTGATCATATTCTTGTATTGTTGCAGCGAAAGTCCCGGGCGGGAGGATATAGATGAAAAGATCTCTTTCGATAGCGCTGGTTTTATCTCTTATTGTTGTTATGGGGTTTGCTTTGGCTGCCGGCGGCGGACCGGGTGACCCGCTGATATCCTTGACCTATATTCGCGACACTTTTATTCCGGCTGTCTTGAAAAGCGCGGAAGTGAAGCTCAATGACGAGACAGCAGAGCTAAGAACCGAGCTGTCTCAACGACTTGACGAAATTTCCGGTACCGGTATACAAGGATATCAATTTTCATCGGGTTATAAAACGCTTTCCTTCCAAAAGGGCGGGACGCTGACCATTAGTGAAATGACCGGCTTTATATTGACCGAAGGCTATGGCAATATACGGATAGAGCGCGGCGAGGTAATCGATCTCAATACGGGAAAGAGCATACCCGCCGACTGTATTCTTGAAAAACAACACAGATACTTTACGGCGGAAGGCGCATCCGCCGTAATCAGAATATACTCAAGTACGGCTGACGGTATGGTCGACGGCTATTATCTTTCCGAAAGCTCCGGCACTATACCGGCCAATTTGATGTTTATGGATATTCCGGCCACCCATTGGGCTAACGAAAGCATTACATATCTTGCCGGAAGAGACATCATCAAAGGCGTTGGAAACGACAGATATGCGCCCAATGATTTTGTAACAAGAGGCGCTTTTGTGACAATACTGGGGAGAATATACAATATCGATTCTTCCCTTTACCAAACTTCACGTTTTGTGGATGTCGATATGAGCCTATGGTACGGGCCCTATATTGCCTGGGCAGATGAAATGGGAATCGTCACCGGATACGGAAACGAAATGTTCGGTCCGAATGATGTGATCACGAGAGAGCAAATGGCCGTTATCATAATGAATTATGCGGATTTTGCCGGTGTCTCTCTCCCGGTGATTTTACAGCCGGGCGCATTTAATGACCAAAATGAGATCAGCGGCTGGGCGCTTGATGCCGTGAAAGCGGCACAGACAGCCGGAATCATCACGGGAAAGACCGGTAACCTGTTTGACCCGAAGGGCACTGCGATTAGATCGGAGATCAGCGCCGTTACCTACAGGTTTTTGGGATACGCCGGCTTGCGCTTCTGATCGCAGGCATGCACCCGGATAAGCTTTAAAGAGGGTATAGCGTGAAAAATACGTTCATATTGGGAGAACGGAAGAAATCGATTGGCCGCCAAATATGACGGCGGCCATTTTCAACGCGATATTTGTATCGCAGACGCGATATTTATATCGCAGACGCGATATTTATATCGCAGACGCGATATATATCGCGTTGGTATCGATTTTTCCTGACTATTTGTGCTGCCGCTTCGCGGCAGAATGGAGATTTATATGAAATTATCGTTTTACGGAGCGGCAAGAATGGTGACCGGGAGCTGCTTCGGACTAGCGGTCAACGGCGTAAAACTGCTCATTGATTGCGGCCTGAGGCAGGGCAGAGATGATAATGAAATCAGCAATGAATATTTTGAGTTCAACCCCGCCGAAGTTGATGCGGTTATCGTTACGCATGCACACATTGATCATTCCGGAAGGATTCCACTGCTGAAAAAACGGGGTTTTAACGGGAAAATTTACGCGACGGAATTGACAAGCAAGCTGCTGTCCATCATGCTTCGGGACAGCGCCTATATTCATGAAATGGAAGCGCAATGGAAAAACCAGAAAGGGAAGAGATCCGGTCAGGACGTTGTTGAGCCGCTGTATACGATCGCCGATGCGGAAGCGGCCATGGCACATATTCACCCTTTGCATTATGGTACAATTATCCGGATAGCGGACGGTGTAAAGCTTCGTTTTACCGACGCGGGCCACTTGCTTGGTTCCTCCTCGGTCGAATTATTGCTGACTGAAAACAATGAAACCCGAAAAATAGTGTTTTCCGGAGACATCGGAAACCTGAACCAGCCGATCATCAAAGACCCGCAGTATATAAGCGATGCGGACTATGTTGTGATGGAAAGTACATACGGCGACAGGGATCATGAGCCGCCGGCGGACTTGGCGGCCGAGCTGGCGAAAGTTTTAAACAGTACCTTTGCGAAGGGCGGAAATGTGATCATTCCCGCTTTTGCTGTCGGTCGTACTCAGGAGCTTTTATATCATCTTAGGGAGATAAAAGAAAAGGAATTGGTCACGACATATCCCCATTTTGAAGTGTATGTGGATAGTCCGCTGGCCAATGAAGCGACCAGAATCTATTCCGGAAACCTGAGCGGCTATCTGGATGCCGATGCCGAGCGGATCATCCGCGAAGGCGGTGAAATGATCAACTTTGCGGATTTGAGGCTATCACAGACTGCCGATGAATCCAAGGCGCTCAATACCGATAAAAAGCCAAAAGTCATCATTTCCGCAAGCGGAATGTGTGAAGCCGGCCGTATACGGCATCATTTAAAACACAATTTGTGGCGCAGCGAATGCGCAGTCGTTTTCGTTGGATTTCAGGCAATCGGCACGCTGGGCAGGACAATTGCGGATGGTGCAAAAAAAGTTAAGCTCTTCGGCGAGGAAATCATCGTCAGGGCGCAGATCGTCAATCTGCAGGGCATGTCGGCTCATGCGGATAAATCGGGTCTGATTAAATGGATAACGCAGTTTACGCCATCACCTAAACATGTGTTTGTCGTTCACGGCGAAGATGAAGTCAGCGAATTATTTGCAGCAGAGCTGAAAAGCCTCGGAATCAAATCACGCGTACCGGATGACGACGAGGTCTTCGACCTTGTGCTTGACCGGGTGGATACTTATGGTACCCCAATACCCGAAAGAAAGAAAAAAGCATATAGAGGCTCACAGGTATACGAGAAACTGCTTGCTGCCGGCACAGAATTGCTAACGGTGATTGAAAAAAACAAAGGCTTAGCCAATAAGGAACTGTCCAGGTTTACAGACCAGATAAAATCGCTGATCGACAAATGGAGCTGACAGTTTCGTAAAAAAGCGAATACCAAAGGAGAGGGATGTGTCCATTCCTCTCCTTGCGTTTTTCATTTATGCTATTATTCAACAAAGTGGATATGTGAATTAATATGATCGATGCAAAAGCAATGGTAGCCCGCACAGCGGGAACAATACCGGAACTCCAGATTCGGATTATCCTTATCCGTCCGGCCGCAGACCGCGCATTTCCGGCGATATGGTGCGGAAGGACGGCTAACTTGATTTCTGGTCACATGTTTCGTCGCCTTTTTGAAGTTGATAGCCTGTCTTGAATATTTTCGCCTCATCATACCGAGGGAGGCGAATATGATATCTCCGCAGAAGATAAGAAAGTTCAAGACAGCAATCAAGGGCAAAAGCGAGAGCGGGAAGGGATTCATGATCATTTCGTATAAAAAAAGCGCAGCATTAAAATAGGCAAGCCACTTGACTTTGACGGGAATAATAAAGAAAAGCAACAGTCTGGTTTCCGGGTACAGCGCGGCAAAGGCGAAGAACATGGATAGATTGAGATAATGGGAATTGAGAAAAAGAACATAAATGGAATTGGTTGTCAGGCCTAAGACCATACCGAAAATGATTGTCAGCAATACGCCGGAAAAATAAAATATCGTAAATTTTCCCGCTCCCCACTGGCGTTCCAGCGCGCCGCCCACAAAGTAATAAAAATACAGGGAAATCGCCAATAAAAACAGATTATTGGTCCCGGGGACAAAGATAAATGTAATCAGCCGCCAGAGCTGGCCTTGTAATATAAGATGCGGAATAAACCGCAGAAAATTATTCAGCAGACCTGTCGTATCCATCCGGGAAAACAAAAACACAATGCCCTGACCGATGATGATAAACAGCATCAGGTTTGAAATGCCGAATCTGGGATGTTTTGCACAAAAGCGGTCGACTGCGCGCGAAATATACTTCAGGTTGGTCACCTCCAGATAGGAAATCCGATGTACTTTCTACCATATGATCATCGTTTATGCCAATAAGTTTATACTATATGAGCAAAAATGTCCATGAATCATTTGTAAACACTACAGCTGAAAAATATACTTTATGTTGGGAAAAATATGTGATATACTATAGCGCAATGCAGCAATATGAGGAATTTAGTATAATTATATATGGAGGACGAACAATGGCAAAAAGAGTCTTTACATCCGAGTCGGTAACTGAGGGGCATCCCGATAAGCTTTGCGATCAGATAGCCGATGCAATTCTGGATTGCTTCCTCACCCGGGATAAGAACGCCAGAGTTGCGTGTGAATGTGTTGCCACGACGGGGATGGTTCTCGTTATGGGAGAGATCAGTTCGGACTGCTATGTTGACATTCCCTCCACCGTCAGAAAGACCGTTGAGGAGATCGGCTATACAAAGCCGGAATATGGCTTTGACTATAGAACATGTGCCGTACTGACGACCATAGATGAGCAAAGTCCGGATATCGCACTGGGTGTGGATAAGTCATTGGAATACAAAGTGGATGGAGCAGACCCCGCAGATCTGATCGGTGCGGGTGATCAGGGTATGATGTTCGGTTTTGCCTGTGACGAGACCCCTGAGCTGATGCCGGCTCCGATTTCTTACGCGCACAGACTGACCAAAAGGCTCGCCGAAGTCAGAAAAAGCGGCCTGCTCAACTGGGTAAGGCCTGACGGAAAAGCACAGGTATCCATCGAATACAATGATAACGGCAATGTAGGACGCTGCGAAGCGATTGTCATTTCCACGCAGCATGACGCGGCGATTTCGCTGGATAAGCTTCGATCAGACATCACCGAGTATGTTATAAAGCCCGTAATACCGGAAGACCTTATCGATGAAAACACGAAAATTTATGTGAATCCGACCGGTAGATTTGTTGTGGGCGGGCCTGTCGGCGATTCAGGGTTGACGGGAAGAAAAATCATCGCGGACACTTACGGCGGTATGGCAAGCCATGGCGGTGGGAGCTTTTCCGGGAAGGATCCGACAAAGGTCGACAGGAGCGCTGCCTACATGGCAAGATACATTGCGAAAAACGTCGTCGCAGCCGGTCTTGCAAAAAGGTGCGAGATCGAGATCGCATATGCCATTGGTGTAGCGCGTCCGGTATCGGTGCTTGTTCGTACGGAAGGAACGGGTAAATTACCTGACGAGAAGATAACGGAGATTATTAACCGGGAATTCGATTTAAGGCCCGCGAAGATCATATCCCATCTGGGGCTCAGAAGCCCGATTTATCGCAATACCGCGGCGTACGGTCACTTCGGAAGGCCGGACCTTGACTTGCCCTGGGAGAGGATTGATATGGCGGACAAGCTGAAAACCTACCTGAACGCCTGACCTCGAAAACAATAGGTCGGTATCAAATGCCATTTGCGCAGCTGTACCGGCAGTAAGGAAGCATACTTTCATGCAAAACTTCGAAAATGACATAAACGAAAGCCGGATTGAGGGCAAAAACGCGATAACGGAGGCATTGAAAGCCGGCCGGCCTATTGATAAGCTCTATATCGTCAGAGGCGAAACAGACCGGTCGATCCGCTATATCGTATCCATGGCCAAGGAGGCGGGCGCAGTTATCTCCGAGGTTGACAGACGCAAGCTTGACCATATGAGCATAACGCACGCGCATCAGGGCATCATTGCGGTTGCCGCGGCAAGAGAATACGCAACCGTGGAGGATATGCTGTCCTTAGCCGAAGCAAAGGAAGAAAAGCCGTTATTGATCATATGCGATGAGGTTTCGGATCCCCAGAATCTGGGTGCCATTATACGCACAGCCGAGGCCGCAGGCGCTCACGGCATCATCATTCCGAAACGCCGCAGTGCAGGCATTACCGCCATTGTGGAAAAAACCTCCGCCGGGGCGGTGGAGCATATGCCGGTTGCGAGAGTTTCCAACATCAGCAATACGATCAATGAACTGAAAAAACGCGGCATATGGGTTTTCGGAGCATCCGCCGGCGGGGAAACCGAGCTTTGGAAAGCCGATTTCAAGGATTCTGCGGCAATTGTGATCGGTTCGGAAGGCGAAGGAATGGGAAAGCTGGTTTCGGAGAGCTGCGATTATAGGATATCCATACCGATGAAAGGGAAAGTCTCGTCCCTCAATGCGTCTGCTGCCGCTGCAATCTTGATTTATGAAGCTGTTCGGCAAAGAAGCTATGATTGCTGAATGCTTTAAGGCCCTGCCTTTGGTATCTTGTGATTGCGAGGTGATCCGGTGGACGGCGACCGTAAGAAACAAATGAATGAGAACAGCTTCGGCGAATATACGCCTGAAGAAACCGGGGAATATACGCTGGAATCCATTTTGGCCGAGTACAAAAGCAGCGCCTATATTCTCGGCGAGAAAAAAATGTCCAGAGATGAACTCGAAAAACAGGCCGATCGCATTCTACAAGAAATGACGAAAACCGTCTTGTCGGAAATGGAAGATGCGCCGCATATAGCGCTGCCGGAGCCCGCGCAGATAAAAACAGATGAAGCGCGAAGTATAGACGAAATTTCAAAGTTGAATAGAAAATCCGGCTTACCAAAGCAGCCGGTAAAACCAGACCGGAAAACGGAAAGAAACCGGCCGGAACCGAAGGAAAAAAAGCAATATAGGCATGCAGACCAAAACGGACGGGATGAGGCCGGTGTCAGAATATACAGAGCTTCCGAGCCCATTTCAAGGACAAAACCGAGAACGGGCGAGGTAATCAAGGCCGAAAAAAAAGAAGAGACGGAAAAATTCAAAAAAGGCAATTATAAAGCAGAAAAAGAGTACGAGAAAAAGAAGGCGAGTCTGAAAAAACAACAGCTTCAAAGGCAGATCATTCAGGAACGGATCAAAAAACAAGAGCAGCTTGAAGCTTCCTATCTTTCGATGGACGAAATAGAGCAGGAGTTTTTCGGTGTTGGGAAATATGCCAGAAGCGGAGCCGCCAAAGAATACGCCGAAGAAGTCGACGAGGTTATTGAAAAGGAAGCCGAACGTCGGCAAAGACGGGAAGAAAGAAGAATTGCGCAGCGGTCGAAGCGCGCGGCGGCTCAAACGGAGCAGGAGCGGCATGAGGCGCAGGAAATCAGTCTGGAGGATGCTGTCAAGCTTTACGGATCCGGCATTATTTCGTTAAGACGCAGAACCTGGCTTGCCGGTATATTTTGCTTGATTATGGTATATTTTACATTTGCAGAAGAATTAAAACTGGCCCTTCCGCGCCTTTTTACCGAAAATTATTCGGCTTTTGTGCTGTTTTTCATACTGACCCAATTAATCGTGCTGTTCTTGGGCGTTGACGTATTTGTGACCGGCCTGTTTGATTTGCTGAAAGGGAGAATGGGCGCGGAATCGCTTGTTTCGATTGCAAGCCTTGCAGCTATTGTCGACAGCATAACGATGATCATAGCGGACAGGCGGGTTATGGGATTGCCTTTCTGCACCGTTACCTCATTTTCCGTACTCTGTGCCATGTGGGGAACAAGACTTGGAAAAACAGCCTTCCGACGCACATTCAAGATTATGTCCTCAACGAAAGTACCGATCGTTGTTTCTGCAGAGTGGGAAAAGGCTGATATGGGGATCGTTTTAACGAAAAGACTCGGGTCATCCAAAGGATTTCTTTCCAAATGCACGGAAAGCGATCTCAGCGAACGAGCCTATTCTAAAATGGCGCCGCTTTTAATCATTGCGTCTTTTATATTTGCTTTTATGTCATCGGTTGTAAAGGCGCAGGGTCATAGTTTCTTGCATTGTTTTTCGGCAATGACAGCGGTTTCGGCATCTTTTTCGGCGCTCCTCGCCTTCAATATGCCTTTTCAAAGCATATCCAGAAATCTATCAGGCTCCGGCGCTGCGATTGCCGGCTGGAGCGGAGCATGTGATATCAAAGATGCGGTTGCCATGGTGGTCAAAGACAGTGATCTGTTTCCGGAAAACACCTTGTCTTTAAACGGTGTGAAGGTCTTCTCCAAGCATTCTGTAGAGAAGGTGATCTCCTATACCGGCAGCATGGTCCTGGCCTCTGGATCCGGCCTGACCAGAGTCTTTTCCGATCTTCTTAAGGAGTATGCCTGCGCAATATACCGTGTAGACCAGTTTTCCTGTTATGAAGGCGGCGGTATCGGCGCGATTATTAAGGGCGATGATGTGCTCATCGGCTCAGCTGCTTTTATGAATTTAATGGGTGTGCGGTTGAGCCCTAACTTGAACATCAAAAGCGCGGTGTTTACCGCAATCAACAATGATTTGGCAGGCGTTTTCATTATCAACTACACGCCTTCCGCCCCGGTACAGTTCGCGCTGTTAAACCTGATTCGCTCAAAGATTACGCCGCTTTTCGCCGTACGGGATTTTAATATTACACCTTCGATGGTGATCAACAAATTCCTGATCCCCAAAGAGGACCTGGAGTTTCCGACATTTGAAGCGCGTTACAGCCTGTCGGCGGATTCGGAAAACCAGGCAATCAAGCCGGCGGCAATCATGAGCAGGGAAGGCCTCGGTCACTTTGTGGAGCTCATCAGGGGCGGCAGACAAATTAAGTCGCTGACCACGGTATCGGTTGCGATCTCGGTTCTGGGCTCGGTATTCGGCCTTCTGATCATGTTTTTCCTGTGCTGGAACAGCGCATTCCGGTCAGGCTCCCCAGCCAATACATTGACCTTTATGTTGTGCTGGCTTTTACCCGTTCTATTGCTTACCGGCGCCGGATCCAGGTAGGAAAAAAGCATTGTAATTAAAGCTATATTGGTGTATAATCTTTTGCATATGACTTTTAACCTGGTCACTGCGGATGCTTTTGATACGCATGTAATGAATTGCCTCGGGTTTCGATCAGGTATGATGGTAATAATGCGCACAAGGAGAGGAATGAACAAATGAGCTATACGACTCAACAAATCCGCAATGTTTGCCTGCTTGGACATGGAAGCACCGGAAAAACCAGCTTGGCCGAAAGCATACTGTTTATAAACGGCACTACAGACAGACTCGGAAAGGTTACCGACGGAAATACCGTAAGTGATTATGACGCCGAAGAAATCAAACGCCAAATTTCCATTTCCGCCTCCATGATGTACACGGAGTATAAAGGAAACAAGGTCAATCTGCTCGATACGCCGGGCTTTTTTGATTTTGCCGGTGAAGTCAGCCAGGCAGTCAGGGTTGCTGACGCCGCTGTGATCGTCTGCGCGGCCAAGGGTGGCCTTTCCGTGGGTACAGAGAAAGCATGGGACAATCTGACCGAAAATAATATGCCCAAAGCCATTTATGTCTCCAAGATTGACGAAGAAAACGGAGATTTTTACGGCTTGTACGAAGCGCTCAAGGAAAAATACGGTCACAGCATTTGTCCGATGGTCATTCCGTTCAGCAAAGGTGAGAAGGTCGAAGGGGTTATCGACATCGTTTTACGCAAGGCATATAGCATGGATAAGGGCAAATGCATAGAGGTTCCCTTACCGGACGACATGCAGTCTGTGGTCGATGATATGTATACGGTGCTGACGGAAAACGTAGCTGAAACCTCCGAAGAATTCATGGATAAGTATTTTTCGGGTGATCCGTTCACCGCAGAAGAAATGGCGCAGGGTATTTCAATGGGTATCCGCACAGGCTCGCTTGTCCCTGTTGTTTGCGGAAGCGCATTTACAGGCCTCGGAACCGAGCTTTTGCTGAACATTATCGTAAATTTCTTCCCCTCACCGATGGAGAGTAAGCCGGAGAACGCCCTTGATGCCGGTGGAAATGCGGTAAAAATCGAAATAACGACCGACAGTCCTGTCTGCCTTTTGATATTCAAGACGACTTCGGACCAGTATGGTAAATTTTCTTTCTTCAAGGTTATATCCGGTAAAGTCGAATCGGATATGATGCTTCTCAATCCCCGGACCGGTACCACCGAAAAAATGGGTCATATTTATATTATTCAGGGCAAAAAGAACATCGAAGTCAAGGAACTGCACTGTGGTGATATCGGCTCTGTTTCCAAGCTCTCGGAAAGTAAGACAGGAGACACGCTCTGCGATCCTAAAAAAACGGTGACAGTAGAAGGAATCACCTTCGCCGAACCATGCTATTCCATGGCGATTTCACCCAAAGTCAAGGGACAGGAAGATAAGATTGCCGGCGGCTTGGGCAGACTCGGCGAGGAGGATCAAACTTTCACCGTTGAAAATAATGCGGAAATACGTCAGATGATCCTTTCGGGAGCGGGAGACATCCATCTTGATGTTCTTTGCGCTAAGTTGAAGAGCAAATTCGGCGTCGAGGTTGAGCTTAGCCCGGCCAGAGTCGCCTACAGGGAAAAAATCCGCAAAAAGGTCAAGGTACAGGGCCGCCACAAGAAACAGTCCGGCGGCCATGGTCAGTACGGTGATGTCTGGATCGAATTTGAACCGGGTGATCAGGAGGATCTTATTTTTGAAGAAAAGATTTTCGGCGGCTCAGTTCCGAGGAACTTTCACCCGGCTGTTGAAAAGGGTCTGAGGGAAAGCATGGTAAAAGGGGTTTTGGCAGGATATCCCGTCGTGTTCCTCAAGGCTACACTGGTCGACGGCTCCTATCACGATGTTGACTCTTCGGAAATGGCCTTTAAATTGGCGGCGGGTCTTGCCTACAAGAACGGTCTACCTCAGGCATCTCCGGTGATTCTGGAACCCATCGGCTCTCTGAAGGTTATCATTCCGGACAGTTATATGGGCGATGTGATCGGCGACCTGAACAAAAGGCGCGGAAGGGTACTCGGTATGAATCCTTTGAACAACGGCCGTCAGGAGGTCGAGGCAGAGGTCCCGATGGCAGAAATGGGCAGCTATGCGATTGACCTTCGTTCAATGACGCAAAGCAGAGGATCCTTCTCATTGGCGTTCGAGCGTTACGAGGAAGCGCCTGCAAACATTCAAGCCAAGATTATCGAAGAAGCAAAGGCAAACGAAGCGGAATAACAACAATCAATGCCTGCTGAACAAACGCGTTTGTTCAGCAGGCATTGATTAATAAAGCGGCTGTCGCGGGAAACATCATATATATTTCCGCGGCAGCCGTTTTAATGATTTTGTATTAACCTTTTATTCATCTCATCATCCTGGAAGCCTGTCATGCCATCCGGCGGACCGGCGTATAGATTCTTTTACCTATATTGACAATAATGGTTTTTATGATAATATAGTGCCATCAATAGGATCGGAGTCGGGAAGATGCATAGCTTTCCAAATTAGATTGCAGATCATAACATTAAGGCGGCGAGAACCGTTTAATTGTTATGCGCTTTCGGGAAAGCACGGTTTCCTCTCACTCATTATAAAGCGTCATTGGTTTTACCGATGATGGTTATTTGACATGAGCCGCGGGAAGTCACTTTCCTGCGGTTTTTAATATTGAGAAGGGATGATGTTATGTCGAAAATCAGCATTTCGAACCTGACCTTTTGTTATGAAGGCAGTTATGACAATATTTTCGAAAATGTATCTTTTTCAATTGACTCCGATTGGAAACTGGGTTTTACAGGCAGAAACGGCAGAGGAAAAACAACATTTCTTCATCTGCTGATGGGGTTTTACACTTATTCCGGCAGCATATCATCCTTAATGGATTTTGAGTATTTTCCTTTTCCCGTATCTGACAAGTCTGCTTATACAGCCGACATCATTCGTACAATCTGCGGTGATGCTCAGGAATGGGAGCTGCGGCGCGAATTATCGCTGCTGGAGGTTGCGGAAGACGTGTTATTCAGGCCATTTGAGACCTTAAGCAACGGAGAGCAGACAAAGGTGCTTTTGGCTGCGTTGTTTCTAAAGCAAAACCGTTTTCTACTCATCGACGAGCCGACAAATCATTTGGATATGCACGGGCGCCATACGGTCAGCCGGTATTTAAACGCCAAGAAAAGCTTCATTCTGGTGTCCCATGACAGAATGTTTCTGGATAATTGTGTTGATCATATTTTGTCGATAAACCGCAGCAACATAGAAATCCAAAAAGGTAATTTCTCAAGCTGGCTTAAAAACAAGCAGCTTCAGGATCAATATGAACTGGGTAAAAATGAAAGATTAAAAAAGGATATCAAGCGGCTATCCGCTGCAGCGAAACGGACAGCGGAATGGTCGGACAAAGTGGAAAAAGGTAAAATAGGTTCCGGGATTTATGACCGCGGTTATATCGGCCACAAGGCAGCCAAGATGATGAAGCGATCAAAGGCAATTGAGGAAAGGCAGCTTCATGCGGTGGAGGAAAAATCAGTATTGCTGAAAAACCTGGAAAAAGCCGACAGTCTGAAGCTTTCTTCCCTTTTGTATCATTCAGACCGGTTGACGGAGCTCAACGGAGTATCGATCTTCTACGGTAAAAAACAGGTGTGTTCCGATATCAGCTTTGTAATAAATCAAGGTGATATGATCGCATTGCGTGGTAAAAACGGTTCCGGAAAATCCAGTATAATCAATCTGATTCGGGGGGAAGACATCACTTATACCGGAAGCTTGTACAAAGCGCAAAATCTCGTTATTTCCTATGTGTCGCAGGAAACCTCATTTTTAAGCGGTAATCTGACGCAATTTGCATTGCATTCGGGTATAGACGAAAGTCTGTTCAAGGCAATACTCAGAAAGCTCGATTTTTCAAGGGTACAGTTTGAAAAAGATATGTCGGATTTCAGCGGCGGCCAAAAGAAAAAAGTCCTGATCGCCAAAAGTCTATGTGAAAAGGCGCATCTGTATATCTGGGACGAACCTTTAAATTATATCGATGTCCTGTCTCGTATGCAGATTGAGGATCTATTGCTTTCCTATAAACCAACACTGCTGTTCGTTGAACATGACAGTGCATTTTGTGAAAAAATCGCTACGACTATCGTCAATCTTTAGCTGCGTATGTAAAAGCCGGCAGCTGCCGGCTTATCCGGCTTAGCTCCAGGGTTTGCTTAGTTGGTCAAGGCGGTGATCCACCTCAGCGGAAACGATATGGTAGCCCAGATTCTCGATTTTTTTCAGAATAAGCTCGAGTCCGACGCCCGATGTATCGTAATCTACGGCGACCTTGTCTGTCCGATCATTGACACTGACCGAAAAAATACCGTTGAGCGTATCCAGTTCTTTCTTCAGTTCCTTGACTTGATGTTTCCCGGAGATCTTGTCCAGCTTAAAATAAGCGCTTTCTTTCGGCATATTTACCTCCTTTTACTGCAAAGCGGAGCTCAAATTTCCTACAATTGATATCGATATAATGCAATTGATTTATTCATATATAGTATATGCAAATTTCGGAAAAATAACAGGAGATATATCCAAATATAGACCAATTTCTCTGCCCGGAAGCAAAATTATTCTTCGCAGCAAAAGCACAGATTTGACGCAGATTTATAGTGGCAAAAGCTTTGCGCACTGTTGACGGCGTCCAGAATCGCACGCTCAACCGATAAAGATGCCAGAACGCCCACAGCGTCAAGCGTTGCAGGAACGTCACCAGTGCACATGGTAAAAACGGTGTCGCCGTCATACATCGTGTGCGCGGGCCGTATGCAACGTGCAATGCCGTTTTGCCCTAAGGAAGCAAGCTTTGTGGCTTGGGCCTTGGTCAAAGCGGCATTTGTCATGATGCAGGCAAGCAGCGTATTTCCGCTGTAAAAATCCGCCTTGTTAAGGTATGTTTCAACCGTATATAATTCACTGTTCAAAAAACCGCTGTTGTCGGCTTTACGTGCCCCGGCGATGATTTTTCCTGACCTGCTGTCAACGACATCGCCGACACAGTTTACCGCAACGACTGCTCCGACAAAAAGTTTGTCATGTACAAGCGCGCAGCTTCCGATTCCGCCCTTCATCGCTGTCATTTTTCCCGCTGCGGTGCCAAGCGTTGCCCCGGTACCGGCGCCATAGTTCCCGCTCATCCATTTTTGTCCGGAAAACGCGTTTTCACAGGCCTCATAGCCCATCCTTTCATCCGGACGTACCTTGTGATCTCCGCAGTTTAAATCAAATAAAATGGCGGCGCAGACATTCGGAACAACCGTAACGCCCACATCACGCCCAATTTTCCGTTGCTCCAAATAACGCATGACGCCACCGGCTGCGTCCATGCCGAAGGAGCTTCCGCCGGAAAACAAAACCGCATGCACGCTACTGCGGTTGTTTACAGGATTTAAGGCGTCTGTGTCCCGCGTACCGGGAGAACCGCCTCGGACATCGACGCCACAGACGGCGCCGCTGCTGCAGATCATTACGGTGCAGCCGGTCATTGCCGTAAGATCCTGCTCCTGCCCGATGAGAAAACCGGGCAGATCATCAATAACTATTGTCTTCATATTCTCTGTGCTCCCAGAATGTCTAAAATCGTCCTGATTATCACATGAACGTCGGCAAGCGCGCCTTTACCCTTGTCTCCGCAGGCCAGAAAGGCTTCCTTCGGCTCGATAAAACTATAACCAAAACCCTTCAGCCTTTCGATATTGCTTTGTGTGACCGGATTTTCGTACATCGCCGTGTTCATGGCGGGGCAGATTAATACTGGCTTGCCCTTAATGGCCATAACGACTGTTGACAGCATATCGTCGGCGATACCGGAAGCGAGCTTCCCGATGATGTTAGCCGTCGCCGGTGCGATCAGACAGCAGTCCGCTTTTTGGGCTAAAGATATATGTCGGACATCGAGGTAATCGACTTTCTCAAACATATCAATATAAACTTTGTTTTTGGTCAGCGTTTGAATGGTAAGGGGTGCGATGAATTTCGTCGCTGCAGCTGTCATGATCGCATGCACAGTAGCATTGCTTTTAGTCAGTTCATTTGCGATGTCAGCCGCCTTGTACGCGGCAATGCTTCCGGTAATCCCTAGAATGATCTCGTTCATTGTTCAGTTCTCCTGCATGTTATCGCCGCTTCTGCGATGGCAAAGGCGATTTCTTTTTTAGTCTCATATCTTTTAATATTGTGCGCCCGATCAATCAGATATCCTATATGACGGTCCCCGTCAATGTCCTTGAGGTCATTTGCCAAAACAAAGGCGCAGCTGTTTTCCCGCATGATATGATTTGCAGCCTCTATCAAACTGTCGTGTGCAACATGATCTAAAAGCTTGAAGCCAACAAGCAGCGATTTCGGCGAGAGATCCTTGAACAGCGCAATGATTTTCGGAGTCCTCTCCATCAGTAAAATCAAATTATCGATATCCGAACTGATCTTCCCAGAATCACCGGCCGCGGTTTGTGCGTTTTCAAGCCAGAGAGAGACAGCGCTCGCGTGAATAGCCTCCGGAAAGTCCATGACCTTTGTGCGGTGCTTCAGATAATCCGCAAAAAAAGCTGCAGATGTCACCCACTTTACGCGATAGTCTGAGACCGCCATAGCATGCACGATGATATCAAAATCCTGCGCATTAAGCGCGCATCTCACCGCGTCCTCAAGACTTTTGACGTCATGCACCTGGACGATTCCGGCCTTGTCCGTTATTGGAAGGACCGCAGATTCACCGCAGATATACCTTATGCAGGAAACCTCCGGGTAATCCGAAAAAGAATCGGCAATACAGCTGCCGAGCGTCCCGGTGGACATGTTCGATATTCCCCGAACGCTGTCAATCTGCTCGGTCGTTCCTCCGGCCGTAACCAAAACATTCATGTTCGCACCTTAAATCATATCAAATATGCTTTGGGATAAATAATAACATATAGCCATGAAATATTCAAACAATAGCTATATTTCCGGAGCACCTACAAACCCATTGGTTTCTCCTGCAATATTTGTTAAAATGGTTCACATAGACTATGTAAAAACATGTGTATTCGTGGTAAACTGAGTTTATCGTATTGTGAGGTAAATGCCATGCCATCTTATGTCATCAGCGTATCTGCCGGAAAAGGCTGTTATCGGCATATTTGCATTTCGGCTGATGCAACCCTATTTGACTTTCACGCAGAGATTCTTGACGCGTTTGATTTTATTGACGATCACGCACACGCGTTTTTTATGGACAACAGAATCTGGAGCGATCTGGACAGCTATTATGCCGAACAGATTGAAGATGAACTACGTCACACGAGCGATTATACTCTGGGTAGTCTTAACCTGATAGCGGGAAAAGCATTTAAATATGTGTTTGACTTTGGAGAAGAATGGGAGTTTTCGTGCAAGGTGCTTCGTGTGCATGACGATCCCTGTATAAAGCCTGCCGTCGTGCGCCGCTGCGGAGAGTCGCCGATTCAATATGAATGGGCAGACGATTCTGAGGATAGTGATCCGTATTATTACTCTCCGGAGAAGCTCGAAGCGTTATACAGAGAGTTGTCACTGCCGGATAAGACCATAAGCCTGCTGCATACCTACTTTGCCGCCATGGCCAGACTATACGGCGTCATTTCGTTGAAAAAGGTGCTGGAAATCATCAATGTCCAGAATGACCCGATTTCCGAGAACGATTTCATTGCTTTTTCCGAGATCGTGCGCCGCGAGAAGCATTATTACAGCATATTCGGTGAGGACGAGCTGTATGATAACGGTAAGATAACCTCACCGCTGGACAGGGAAATAATCGAGCAAAGTCTGTATTCACTTGATCTGGGCGAGTATGAAGAGATGAAAAAAGTACAGAACGGTAAACCATACTACATTCCGTCCAAAGAGGAGCTGCTAAAGTACGCAGATGAGGATTATTATGAGATGACCCGACAGCGCAGCGCCATGCAAGCCTATCTGCGCCGCCGAGTGTCAAAGGCACAGGTGGAGGACTTTGACCTGGAACTTCAACTGTACGCCACATTGGGAACAGCCAGCATGCAGCGCATCATGGACGATATGACCCGCATGGGCTTGGTGTTTAACGGCTTTAAAGACGTTCAGAATTTTATCTCGTTGCTCACAGACATGAGCAATCACAGCCGGATGGCTTTAAACCGCGGCCATACGCCGGTTGAAATAGGGGCAATAATGAAAACGAAGAATATATTTCCCCGATCCATTTCCTTTGGAACCAATATGACAGCAGCTCTTAAAAACGGCGCAATGGATCTTGATGAGCTTCGTCAGGGAATTCTGCGAATGGAGCTCCCCAACGAGAACCTGAGACAGAGCATGCTCGGTGAAATCAGCCGTATCGGTGCGTCTTCCTCAACCGCCGCAGTAGTGAAGAAGGAGAAAACAGGAAGAAACGATCCCTGCCCCTGCGGCAGCGGGAAAAAATACAAAAAATGCTGCGGCAGAGATCAGTAAGATTTACTGACTGCAATGCGCATACAGGGTTTCTTCGGAAAGAACCCTGTATAAGACAATTTGGCGGACAGCATATATATTTTAGGGCATTACTATTGACAATCCCTCCTCTTCACGTTTCGACACTACAGTCATTAACGCGTTTAATCAAAAAAGCCGTGAATACTTCGCTGTACCGAGATACTATTTCTCAGACGATCCCGAGCTGCAGCTTCATGTAGATATGGTAAGCAGAAATCCTCCCGATGTCGTGAGTCTTTTCCTTGCTGCCAATGAGGTGCTTGCGCACTGGGCGCGTTAAAAGACCTGTATCTATCGCTGGATGATATCGATTCCGTTATGCTGCTCAGCTCCGAAAGTGCCTTTCTGGATATCATCGCAGATGAATGCAGAGCCTTTTTCTTCGGCGATAAAAGCGCGGAGGAGACGGCCAAAATCATCAAAAACAAGCTGGAGGTTTATTTCAGCGAAAAGGGGTTGTAGCAAAACGAAAATTGCTACAGCCCCCGATTTATGCCCTGAAGTTGATTCTAAAGCCAAGGAAAGAGCCGATCTGTGGAAAAACAGCGGGCAAAAACCCGCCTTCATGTGGAAAACTATTCGGTTTTTCTGTGTTTAAGCCGTAAGTTTTTCGAACAACTGCCGTCCGGTTCGATTTCGTTGAATCTTGTTGTGGAGTTTGTTGACGTTGTAGCCCATCGCCACCAGGAGGATCTCGGTCAAAACCTTCTTGTTGCCGCGGAGCAGAAACTGCCGGAAACCGTAATCCTGTTTGATAACGCCGAAAGCGCCCTCGGCTTGTATGGAGCGGTTCATCCGTAGAAGGATGCCCTTCTCACC
>JAAYJC010000092.1 GCA_012523085.1 Clostridiales bacterium | reverse complement strand
GACCGTTCTTTCTGAAGTCCTGTCGGTATGCCCGCCCGCAGGCGTGAATGCCGACAGGACTTCAGAAAATGTTACATCAAGGGGAAATTCTAACGCTATCTGTCTTGAAACATGATGTTCAGTTGATTTAAAATCATGTCCCAATTTCGACAGCGCTGCGTCCAACGTTCGACAATATTTTTGGAGGCAAGATAGAGCAGTTTCCGGAGCGAATCATCGTTCACAAACGACGGCTTGTTTTTCGTGACCTGGCGGAATTGTCGATTTAGCCCCTCGATAATATTCGTCGTATATATTATCTTCCGAACCTCGGGAGGGTATGCGAAGAACGTGTTCAGAATATCCCAGTTGTCTTCCCACGTCTTGACACAGGAAGGATACTTCTTGCCCCATTTATCTTTGAAGGCCATTAGGTTAGACAGGGCTTCTTCTTCCGTAACAGCTTTATAGACGAGTTTCAGATCCGCCATAAGCTGCTTGATATCCTTGTACCCGACAAAGCGGGTGCTGTAACGTATTTGATGGATAATGCAGCGTTGCATTTGTGCCTTGGGATATACGGCAGCAATTGCTTCCCGAAAGCCTTTCAGGCCATCGACGCAGAACAGGTAAACATCAAGCACGCCGCGGCTTTTCAGGTCATTGAGAACGCCCAACCAGAACTTGCTGCTTTCATGTTCACCGATCCAAATGCCGAGGATATCCTTACTGCCCTCAAGAGTAATTCCAAGCACCACATATGCGGCCTTTGTTACGATTTGATGGTCTTCCTTCACCTTGTAGTGGATCGCGTCCATGAAAGCAAACGGGTATACAGTTTCCAGTGGACGATTCTGCCAGGCGGTCACTTCAGGCATAATTTTTTCACTGATTTTGCTCACGAGCTCAGGAGATATTTCAACGTCATACAAGCCTTTAATCTGTGCTGCGATATCCCGCTGACTCATACCGCAGGAATACAGTGATAATATCTTTTCTTCCATTCCATCGGCATTTCGATTATATTTCTCAATTATCTGCGGCTCATAATCACCGTTCCTGTCGCGAGGAATTTTCACTTGAATCTCGCCAAGCTGTGATTTTATCGTCTTCTGCGAATACCCGTTTCGGTAGTTTTTCGACACTGCTCTTTCGTCATTGTCCGTTATTCTTTCGCTTTTTTCGTAACCGAGCTTGCTGTCCAATTCACATTCCATGACCTGCTGGAGGACATCCCTGAACATCTCTTTCATCGCAGACATTACCTCGGTGGTGCTGTTGAATTTCTGACTGTTGACATACTCTTTCATTAATTCTGCCGGTGTTGTTGACATTAAAAAGACTCCCTTTCAAACCAAAATTCTTCTTGTTTGAATTCTCGCCTGAAAGGAAGTCCCTTATTCACTTTTACACAAAATATTCCGGAGTCTCGTCAATGAAATGGCGAGCCATTCGCCCACCAATATCAGAGCCGGTTTGTGTCAATTATTAAGTGAGAGTCATAATTATCAACAGCATATTTCCATATACAAATCAGAAATTGAAATCTTGATCTGAACGAACCCGCTATCATGATTTAGATTCGCATTCGTTTCTGAATTGATTTCCATTCTGAACTCAAGTCTGCCTAGTACATTATTACGGACAGTCAGAATAAATTCCACACGGCCGCTTATGTCGGGACTATACTTCGAATGCTTTTCGGCGTATCCTTTTCCGTATATCACAAGCTTATCCGCGCATTGGATTGAGCACTGCATCTTGACATTACATCCCGAAGCATTCATATGCAAATTGACATCGTCGTTTCCCACGGAGTACCGAATTGTTCTGTTTTTTGCGTCGCTGCAGTATACAAACGCATAAAGCGCAGCCGTATGATTAAGAAACTCGTCGCAGCAGTATGGCACGCACCCTTTTCCGGTGCCGGATAAGCAGCAACAGTACTCCTTTTTTGTCGTGGTGGTGGAGATTGAGGTTGTACAGGTGGTCGTATGTGTGGCGG
>JAAYJC010000091.1 GCA_012523085.1 Clostridiales bacterium | reverse complement strand
ATTCTCACGCACACAATTACAAACAAAAGACTCGCACAGGCCGGATACTACAGTATCCTTGACCGGTACGAGTCCCTGCACTTATGCGGTTGAACCCGCCGTGTAACGAACGGTACGCACGGTGGTGTGAGAGGTCGGTCATTCAACTAATGGGTGACCTCCTACTCGCTCGATTCGATGAGCCGCTCTTGTTTTTTTATAGGCTACATACCCTGTTGGGTCACGTTTTTGTAATCTTTGAACAATGTTTCGGGCGCTTTTTCGAGGATTTTCTCCATCGTCCAGCCTTCAGGGTCCATCATCATGGCTTCCATCGTGGGATTGGCCCATCTGCCGATGAAGCCGCCCATGGTCATGAATACGGAGCCGGTCACATGCGCTGCCTTATCGGAGGAAAGATAGGCGAGAAACGGCGCGAAGGGTTCGGGCGGCGCGGTTTCGTCGTATTTGACGGCGGGCTCGCCGGTCTTTGTGGAGTGCATATCCTCGTCCACGACCTTGTCAAAGAGCTCCATGTCCACAGAAGCCCTTGTTTTCGCCGCGGGAGCGAAGACATTACAGGTGATGCCGTCATCATACAGCTCGCTGGCAAGACCCCAGGTCATGCCGACGACGCCGGCATTTGCCGCGCAGTATTCGCACTGACGGATGCTGCCGCCTGTCCAGGCGGGGGAGGAGCAGTTGATGATGCGACCCCAGCCCTTTTTCTTCATATAAGGTACGGCATGGGTGATCACATTGAAATAGCCTTTCGGCTTGACGCCGGTAACACTGTCCCAAAGTTCCTCAGAAATCTTTTCGACCGGAGCGAATCCGAAGGAACCGGCAACATTGATGACGATATCCACCGAACCGTAGATTTCCGCGGCCTTCTCCACGAGCTTTTTGGCCTCGTCATATTTTGAAATGTCGCAGAAGTAAGCGGTCGCCTCACCGCCGGCGGCTCTGATGGCTGCGGCCGTTGTTTCGGCGTCGCCAGTGTATTTTTCGATTTCTTCATGATACCACGCAAGCTGCTCGGGGGTAAGGCGTTTGAGCCTTTCCTCATCCAGCTGATTTGCCGTATTTACTTTAACCGGGGCGCGGTTGTTGGTGACGACCTTTGCGCCCTCGTTCGCCAGCGCGATTGCGACGGCGCGTCCGATGCCCTGCCCGGAGCCGGTAACGATCGCAACTTTGCCGTTTAACAAATTGCCCATTGACTAAACCTCCATTATCACTTTCTCGGTTTTCTATACGTAAGAATATAGGAAATCGGTAAAATAATCAAGTGGCAATGTTATTGGGCGCAGATCGTTATCGGGCTTCGCGCAGAATGCGCAGCCGAAGAATCGGCAAGGGTGAATAAGCGTCAGTTTGCGGTGGTTTTAGGCACCTTGCTTTTGTTCGCAATCTCACCTGCCTTGGTGAGCGAAATTTTGGTAATGGCAGGTCCGATGATTTCATAAATTAATGTTGCGCATAACACAATGGTCCTGAGTTCCGCGGCATATTCCGGTACAATCGTCTGCGACACGGTGGCAAGGCCGATGGCTACACCGGCCTGGGGGATTAGCGTCGGGCCGAGATAGCGGCGAATCGCAGCCGGCGCTTTCATGACCCTGGCGGCCAGATAAGCGCCTCCAATCTTTCCGACTACCCTGAAGAAAACGTAGAGAATGCCGGCGAGACCGATGGACGGTATCAAGGACAAATTAAGCGCCGCCCCGGATACGGTGAAAAAGAGTAAGAATATGGGCGGTGTAATAAGATCGGAAAGTCTGGCGATGTCCTCGCTCTCACTTGAAATATTAGAGAAAACCATACCGGCCGCCATACAGGCAAGAAGCTCCGAGACACGGAGGATTTCGGCAATACCGCCGGTAAGGAAGACAAGCCCGGACAGGATAATCAGCCGGTTTCCGGTTTTCTTGAAAAATTTCAGCGGGATTTTAAACAGCAAGCCGACAATGCCGCCAACGGCGAGGGCGAGTAAAATTTCACCGAAGGGCTTAAGCACGGATACAAATGCCATATTTTGGCCGCCGCCCGCAATCGCCTTGGCAATCGTTACGGCAAAGCCGAATGCGATCAAAGCCACCGCGTCGTCTAGTGCGACGACGCTCATCAGCGTTTCGGTAACAGGGCCTTTGGCCTTGTACTGCTTGATCACCATAATGGTGGCAGCCGGGGCCGTGGCAGCGGCAATTGAGCCGAGGATGATGGAAAACGGCACATTGAATCCGAAGATGATCAAAACGGCCTGGACGATAAAAACCGCTCCCATCGCTTCGCATAAGGCGATGATGATGGGCGTCAGGCCGACACGCTTAAAATAACTGAGTTTGAACTCGCAACCGATGGTAAAGGCGATAAAAGACAGGGCGATTTTTGAGATGATATCAAAACTGGAAATCACACGGAGGGGAACGACCCTCAAGACAAACGGCCCCAAAATGAGGCCGGCAATCAAATATCCGGTTACATTCGGAAGCCTTATTTGTTTAACAAGACGGCCGCAAAGCAGACCTCCGAGCAGGAGAATGGACAGGTAGAGCAATGTATTCAGTTTAGGCAATTATAACTCCTTCTTTTACTGTTAATATATATCTAAAAGACTGTGAGCGCAAAGCGCTTTGCCCACATAATACTGTTCTTTGATTTAGTTGAGAAACAGCGCCGATTTCGTTTTGGTCATGTATTGCTGATCCCTTCTGTGTATAGGGTCGGGATCACAAAGATTACCCCGGTGTCCGGCCGATCCAGCGAGCCCAGCACATCATGGATAACCTCTATTGACCGCTTGATCTTTTCTTCACAGGCCACAATAAAGATTGTGCGGTTGTCTTCCCTTTCCGGGTTAAGAAAGGTCCGGATAGAACCGAGAATCGGTAAGCTTTCCGTGTTTAACAGCCGGGCCATGCCGGTTGAATTGATGACCGTCGCGCCCTTAATGCCGGATTTATCCAGCGCAGTGAGCAGTTTATCAAGCTTTTCGTATCGATTGAGCACAAGAACAAGCAGCTGCATGTTTGCCATACAGTAACCCCCCAAACAGCATAAAAACCGATAATGGCAGAACATTTTATGCTTATATGTTTTTATTGTAACATATGACATGCTTTTGTTCAACCGCATTTCCGCTAACGGTGGTAGGCGGCGATTGGGGATCCTTGGTTATTTTGCTTTTTGAGAAGACGCAAGCCGGGTAAATCTTCCGCAGTTTATATGCAAAAAACGCGGTTTGCGGCCTTTATCCCTCGGCAGCTTGACAGGGCACCCGAGATGCGCTATATGTTATACTGATCTCATAAAAACGATAATTAATATAAAACGGCGCTTATAACAAAGGTGAGGAAATGGCTTGGCTGATTTTTATATAGCGGTTAATCCTGTACTGATTTACCCTGAATGCTTACAATCCGGAAAAGAGCAAAATTGCTTTGACTGCGGTCTCTATGGAAGATGCCCCTCGTCCAGAAGCTTATGTGTTCAGCCATATCCGGGCCATAAAAAGGGGTGCCCGAATTATGGCGTGAAGCCCGGCTGCCCGCCCGGGGCGCCTTTGTTTGACCGGGTTTTTGATATGCAGAGGCAAGTGTATGCTATTTACAGCATCTTTGATTTGGGCGCGCATGTTCGGAAAATGCGCTCAAGGCATCCGGGGTGGACGCAAAGACAGCTGCATAATGCGCGTTTTTGGCAGGGCACGGCCGGGAAGGCATTGAGAATGAATATAGGGAAATTCAGCGCGCTGTACAAAAAGGACGGCTATTATGCGACGATTGTCCCTGAGGCTATGGGCGTTGATGTTACGCAGACGATGAAAAATGCCGGAATCATCCTTGAATGGCCGGCTGAAAACACGATTTACAAAATCGCTGTAGCCGGCATTTTGAAGGATCAAAAATATGCCCATCTTTTGCTGTGATCCGTTACGGACAGGTCGGCCGCGGCATAAAAAACGAATAATATTTAAGGGAGACAGTGACGATGAAAAATGCGACTGCATGCGAAAATACCGGTGGGAGCGGCCTTCGAAACGACTATTCGCCGCTCAATCTGCTGCATTTGGCATCTCCGGCCATCGGCGTAAAATTCCATTTTTTCAGGCCGGAGGGGATACCGCCTCTGGAGGCTGAAACAGAGCTTTCTCTTTGTGAGATTCTGCGCAAGGCGCAGCTGGAAAACAGGCCGTTTTATTTTTCAAAGGAAAACAAGGAAACCTGCGTGGGGAAAATACTGCTGGGCATGGAGGACATGGCGCCTTTTGCCGAAAGCGGGCTTATCGGGGAAAGACTCGGGGTTTTTGAAGAGGCGAGAGCCAACCGGCATTTGTACCAATTTATTCCGAAGCTTGAACGGCATACCGTCAACTATGTATCGTTTTGTCCGTCCGACCAACTGAGCTTTGAGCCGGACGTTCTGGTGATCAGCGCCGGGCCGGAGACAGCAGAGATTGTGATGCGGGCGGTAACCTATTCAACGGGCGAGATGTATAAGTCCTCCTGCACGCCGGTCATGGGATGCGCGTGGTATATGCTCTACCCGTACATATCCGGTCAGGTGAACTTTATCGTTCCGGCACTGGTGCACGGCCCGCGTGGACGCGAGCTGTATTTAAATGATGAGCTGCTCATCGGCATTCCGTACCGCTGGATTCCGACGGTGCTCAAAAACCTTTCGCAAATGACACATCATCTTCCGTCGCATCAAAGCAAGCAGCAGTATTACGAGGAATTTGAGGGGATATTGAAGGATCTGGCGGAGAGGGCCGAAAATCCGTGAGGATAACGGTTTGCGCTGCTTTGTGGTGGGGGATGGCTTTGATGAAGCGAGGAGAGTATAAAGGTTAAGGCAACACCGCACAGAAAAAGGATGTGGTAAACTCTACGATATGGTAAAATAGGAGCATGAATAAACAGCTAAGCCTGTCGGGGCTAACCGACGAATTGGCTCAGGCCAAGACGCGCAAAAAAGAGTTTCTGGGACAGATCGAACGCATCATT
>JAAYJC010000238.1 GCA_012523085.1 Clostridiales bacterium | reverse complement strand
GGATATAGGGGACTGAACGGAGTTTTCAGCGGGCTGAAAAGGGATGCCGCATGGTGGACTACCGCGGCTAACGGGGATAATTACGCATGGCTTTGGGAAATGAGTTCATCCTCAACGGGATTGGCGAGAAACAGTTATTTAAAGAGCAGGGGCAATTCGGTACGTTGCGTTAAAGATTAAAGACTACCGTTACAGTTCCGGTTTTTGTGATTTTTCCCCCTGTTGCGGTAGTTATTCTCAATTGCCACAGATAGACCCCTTCAGGAACTATCGTGCCGGATGACCTGCCATCCCACTCTTCGAGATAATCTCTCGATTCAAAAATTATATTTCTGTTTATATTCGTGATTGTCAGCAGATATTCGTTGGGTATAAAGGACAGGATAGGCCGAAAAGTGTCATTTTGTCCATTTCCGTCCGGAGTAAACAAGTTTGGTACGGTAATTTTTTCGGCGGCTTTTACCGCTACTGGCTGGGAGAGGCTCGTTCCGACAATTCCGTAGGGATTGTCCGACTCTTCCGCCTTGATCATAAAAAAGATTTCGCTGGCGCTCGCCAGTTCCATGTAATCATCATATAACACGGTCAGAGTTGTATCGCCGGGATCGATAATTTTATCTTCATAAAAGCCGGATCCCCAATTTACCATTAAATATTGCTTGGTAATATTACCGTGCCAATTCCGGTATTTGTTCCATTTGAGGTCAATAATGTTGTCATCTGTTCTATCCGCGGACAGCACAATATTGGAGGCTATATTTGAAAAAACAATAGCGCTGTCGCAGTTATTGACGGCCGCAATTTTATATAGATATCTTTTTAATGGATTCGCGCCGATATCTTCATATAGAATATGGGCGTCGGTTGAAACCAACGATGCTATTGGCATGAATTCTGTCCCGGGGGCCTCTTTTCTGAATAACCTGAAAGTTTTGATCTCAGATAGCGGGTCGATTGTAAATGAAAGTGATATCTTGTTGTCAATGCCTGTTGTCGCGTAATCGGCGTTAATCCATGAGGGGGGCCTGCTCATATAAGTGTTGACACAAAAAATATTCGATTCACTTTGATAATCGCCGACCAAATTGGCGACCACCTTGAAACAATATTGGCTGTTTATCATGAAATCATAAATAACATATTCAGTGGTACTGTTATCGGTTTCCCCAGCCAATTCCCATTCGCCGTCGTTCAATGTAAAATATAATTTATAGCCTGTAACTGGCCTTGGGAAAGAGAGATATTCGTTCCATATAATATCTATTTTGTTGTTGCAGGTGTCTGTTGTGGAGGAACAATATACGGTCCTAAGATCGTTTGAAAGAGGGCTGATATAATCGGAGCTGTCGATCGCGGCGACAACATACGATTGGCTGAAATACCCTGCTCCTACATAGGAAATATGATCATAACTGGTAGCGGCGGGATCCCTTATTGTATCAATGGCGAATCCTTCGCCGTTGTTGAACTCGTATACCACATAGCCGCTGACGTCGGTTGAAGGACTTGGCGTCCAGTTAAGCTCTATTTTTCCGCTGGCGTTGTTGACCGAAACTAAATTCAGTTCAGGGGGTAGGGGTGGTG
>JAAYJC010000090.1 GCA_012523085.1 Clostridiales bacterium | reverse complement strand
CGAAACGATCGCCAACCTGAAAGCCGGCTTCAACTGTCAGATTGAGCGCGTCGGCATGAAGGCTGGAAGGTGACTTGCCGCAAAAAGGCAATCGGCCGGTTTATTGATGCGGTCATAACTCACATATTAATAACCGAAAGGAATGATAATACATGGCAAGCGAATACCTAATTGATCTCAAGGGTAGGAAATTCGACAATGTGTTCAAAATGCCCGATGGGCACATCGGCGAGGAACAAAGCTCCATTATCCCGGCGGAAGGGCCGAGAGCGATGTTCTGGATGACCGATTCGATCATGCACAAAATGAAAGAGGGCACAGATCCCGACGTATCCCACATGTCCCATGAGCATCGCAACGGTTTTGAAACCTTCTTTGTCGACAGCGGAAAAATGTGGCTTTACATGAACGGGACAAAATGTATGCTGACACAGGGCGATATTCTGCACCTTCAGGCGGGCATGGCGCATGGCATGGGCTTCCTTGAGGATGTAAAATACCGCGGATTTTTCCACGACTATGTTTTCAGCCCGGACCTCGGCGCGTTCAACAAAGCGAAGGAAAAGTATCCGGAGGACACCGAGCTGGATAAACTGCGTCCGACGATGGACTTTATCAACCGCGAACGCATGCTGTTCAAGGAAATCCCGACTGAGCAGTGTCCTGCCGTCAGAAACCCCAAACGGCCTCTTGCGGAATACAAGCTTGAGGGCGTTACGATGAAGGTCATCACGCAGCGATGGGAGAATGCGGGTGCAAACGAGCTTTGCTGCGCCGAAATGGAACCCGGTTTTACAGCGCAGTGGGTCAAATTCCCCGCAAATCGTGAGTTGCTGTATGTCAGAAAGGGCGAAGTTAAATTCAAGATTTATGATGAGGAATTTGTAGCCGATTCCGAGTGCCTGGTGAATATTCCGAAATTCGCACCGCACAGTCTGGAAGCGCTGACAAAAGCCGAGGTCTACGATATGGGCGGATTGACGCTGTGGGCCTCTTTCCTGCACGACTATATGTCCATAAAGACCTATGATCCCGAACGCTTTGCAAAACCCGAAACGATTTCGGATCTGAAGGAAAAATTCAACTGCCAGATCGAGTGCATCGGCATGAAAAAATAATACTATTCTCCAATTAAATAGGAGAATAGTATAAGTCTGTTCTTCACCGCATATAAAATCGGCTGACCTGAAACGCTCAGGGCAGCCGATTTTATAGTGCGCCTTACAAATAAGTTTCAAACTTCACCAGTTCGTCAAAGGGTTTGCGCGGCGGTTGATGTCCGGGATCTTTTGCGATGCCGATCGGAAGGACGGCGCGTACGGACCGGTCCCCGGGGATGTTTAAAAGCTCTTTCAGCTTATCCTGACGCTCCGGGATCATGCTTGTTTCGCCATCCGTCCAAAGGGAAGCATAACCCAGCGCCGCCGCAGCAAGCAGCACATTTTCCGCGGCCGCGCCATAATCCTTTAATTCAAAAGAAACCTTCATAGGCCCGAGTTCCTGCTTCTGCGAGACCAGCAAAATCAGCGCGGGCGCCGTGGATATTCCCTTATGCGGCATGATTTCAGCTATTTTTGCTTTGATCTCAGGATCAGTCACGACAAGAAAGCTCTGGGTTTGCAGGTTTCCGGCAGAGGGCGCCTTTGTGCCTGCGGTCACGATCTTAATAAGGTCTTCGCGGGGTACCGGCGTGTCCAAAAACTCGCCGCGATAACTGTAGCGCTTTTCAATTACCTCAAAGAATTCCATATTTTACACCTTTCTACCGTAAAGCACGGTTTTTGCTTAAAGCTTGTTTTCCTTATATGTCATAAATCACATATAAGGAAAACGAAATTATTTACCGCTATCGCCGATCCAGGTCAGCGCCTTTTCAATATAGGTATCCCAGAATTCCCAGCTGTGCATTCCGGGTCCTTCTAAATAGACATGATCGTAACCCATTTTTGTCAAACAATCATGCAAGCTCCGGTTAACGCTGAGCAAAGGATCCTCGGTTCCGCAAGCCATGTAAATCTCCGGCTTTATTGCCTTTGATTCGATCAGTTTTTCGGCCAGAGCTTCGGGATCTACATCACTGCCCTTGATGTTTTCCGGCGATCCGAAGGTGTGCGTAAAATAAGCTGCCGAAATCAGCGGATTGTCTTCCTGCTCTGTGCCCTTAGCGACATTGTCGGTGATCAAAGCGGAAGACAGCGCAATAACGCGGCTGAACACCTCGTTGTACATAAGGCCGTTTCGGATAGCACCGTAGCCGCCCATGGACAAGCCGCCGATATAGGTATCCTCCCGTTTCGGCGATATCGGAAACATCATGCGCGTAAACGAGATCAGCTCCCGCCCGATCAGTTGCCCGTAATTCGCGTCTCTTTTCATGTCGTCCAGATAGAAGCTGTTTTCACCGGAAGGGCAGAACACGGCCACACCGTACATCATAGCCAGCTGTTCGATGCGCGTACCGCGTATCCAATCGGTGTGAGCGCCCGAAAAACCGTGCAGCAAATAAAGCGAGGGAAACAATCCGGTCCTATCGGGTTTCGGCAGGCCGGGAATATCGGGTATATCAGCGGGTATGATCGCGGTCATCTGGGTTTGGCGATGAAGGGAAGTGGAGTAAAACGTGGTTTCGAATACTGCCATTTTTATCGTCCTTTCGTACTATAATTTACATAAGTAAATGGTTCCTTTGCGTCTATAAACGCAACAGAAAGTGCGGGAATGAGCGGCTTTAGCCATTCGGCCATATATTTCATGCCCCATTCTTCGGACCGTTCATGCCCGACGATCAGCAGTGCCATGCAAAAGCCCAGCGCCTGCGCGTCATTTACATAAGCGGGTAAAGTCCATTCGGTGATTTCACCGCATACGAGCACATCAATATTCTTTTCATGCATGACCTGCATCGGCATTTCTTCTCTGCCAAGTCCGAGGCTGCCGCCGCCGACAAGAATTCCGACCCTTTTGCATGTTGTCTGCGAGTCACCCAGTATTCGAATATGATCCATTTGAAGCCGTTCCATGAAATACCGAGCCAGGTCATTCAATGTTGTTTCCGGAATGTCGTAATAATTGCTAAACGACTTGGCAAAATATTCATCTGTGTCGGGATAATCGCCGGACTCTTCATCATGCTGCGCATATATTTCCCAATTTAGAGCCTTAATCAGGCCTTCGTAGATCATGTCGGGCTTTTTCATATGCATGTGGTCATGATAGCGCCAGATTACGATATCGTTTTCTTCCAGCAGCTTTTTCTTCGCGAGATAAACCGGGTCGTCCGCCAGCCAATCGGTCGAATCATTCGCGGTAAAATAGACCGGTTCATGCGTAATGATCATATTTGCCCCGAGACGAGCGGCTTTTTTTATCACCTCGACTGTGGCCATGAAGGTTGTAACGACGCCTGTTACTGTTGTATCCGGCGAGCCGCTAAGATAGGTATCGCAGGTATTCTCAAGCTCGAAAGGCAAATCGCAATTGGCGATAATTATATCGACGATCTGTTTTGCTTTCATTTTTTATCCTTTCTTCATGAAGACTGACACTTGCGCGCTCAAACGGTTTAAGCTTGTTTTATGCTGTTATCTGCGGAATACCGGATGACATAGGACCGCTTTGCAAAATCAGCTTCAAGCTCGGCAAAGTGGGACAAATGCGACCATAAAATTTTCAATTGATGTTCACCGCAAGGGGCTATTGTGATATCTCCGTTAAAGGCGGGATGGGTATTTCGAAAGGTCATGAGCCTAAGGAGCTTTTGCACGACCGGCCTTTTCACCTCGCGGTCGATTTCCTGCAAAGTATAGCCATGACGGTTGATGTCCCTCCCTTCCTTTGTGCGCTCTACCAGTTCGACATCGTTTGCTCCGGCCAGCAGTCCGACATAATAGATCATCGGCGTTCCGGGTGTAAAAAACTGCACGGCTCGCGCCAGAAGATAGGCATCGTCGTCGTTACCGAGCGCGGAATAGTATGTGCAGTTTATTTGATAGACATCGAGGTTGTTGTATCGGGTGCTGCTATAGATTTCTTTCACATTTGCACCGGTTTTAAATATCTCATCGCGTGTTTTATAAAGTTCCTCGTCCGGAATCAAACCGCGTACATCCGCAACGCCGATCCCGTCGTGCGTGTCCAGCGTCGTATACTGAAGACGCGGGCAAATATGAAGCCAGTTCTTCAGATACGCCGTCTTCCCGGTATAAAGCGCGTTGAGCAGCAGCATGGGGAGCGCAAAGTCATAAACCGGGTATCCTTTGGCAGCGAGCTTTAGCTGGTAATCATGGTGCTCATGTATCTCGGGTAATACATGAACGCCGTATGGGGAGAGAATACCGGCACAGTATTCCAGCAGCGACCATATTTCGGGCTCGACAAAAAAACAGCTTGTACCGGGTTTTTTGACGGTGTAGGCAAACGCGTCAAGCCGTATGGCACAGATGCCCCTTTCTGCCAGAAAAGTCAGGCTTTCTTTAATGAATTCCAGCGTTTTTTCTGACCGGACATCCAGATCGATCTGCTGATCTCCAAAGGTGCACCAGATTTTCTCTTCGCTTTTGTCCGGGAAACGGGCGATTGTGAAAGGCGCCCGGGGTTTTCGTTTATAAATGACTGCCGTTTGCTCGTCTGTCGGCTCTCCGCTTTCCCAGAAGTCTTTATACTGGATAAACATCGAGCGGTATGCCGAAGCGTCCTTCTTTAAAAGAAAATCCTGATAATAGGCGCTCCCGGCAGAAATGTGGTTTAACATAAAATCGGCCATCAGCGAATAATCCGCAGCTAAACGCGCAATGTCCGTCCAGTCCCCGAAGGCTTCGTCTACCTTTTGATATCCGATCGGCGCAAAACCGCGGTCACCTGTTGAAACATAAAATGGCAAAAGATGTACGCCGCCGAGCGCTTCCCTGAAATACCTGTTTAGAATATAATGAAGCTCGGAAATGTTTCTGCCCATCGAATTCGGGTAGGTGATCAGAATGACTTTATTATTTGCACCCGGCATATCGCCCTCCAAAAATCAGGAAAAATTTGATAAATATCAAGCGCCGGACATTGATAATGCCAAAAAGTTATGATACGATACGTTAAGATGCGCACGCTTAACCGGCGGCTGAACGGCTCGAATGATACTATATACTACCAGTATAAAATCAATATGAGCTTTTGTAAATCATAACTTGTTTTATTTATGCCGAAAGAAGGGTTTGACAGCAACGATTGAACCAAAAATGGTTTCCTATGTGCAATTCCCGATAGATAAGCTAACGACGGACGGCATGAAGACACTCAAAACGGATATTGTAAAAGGGAATATGTGATCGCAGTTGCGCAGTACAGATCGTCGGCGGCCGCGCCGTTCCCGGCTCAGGTTTTTGATCATCAAAGCAGCCATCCGGTACATGAAAAAACGCGAAGTAAACTGGAAGGCGCCGACCACGGAAGCGGTGAAATTTCAAGCTAAGCCGTATATGACCTGATCGGCGCCTTTATTCAAAAAAATCTGACTGTCACGGAGGGGAAAGGCATGAATCCGAAAATCGATATGAACAGAGTCCATCCTGAGCTGAGAGAAGCGCTGAAGATGATGCCCGGCGGCAATTTCACGCGCGAGAGCCTGCCTGCCATGCGCGAGATGATGAATGCAATGCCCATGAGCCCGGCGCCTGAGGATCCGTCAATTTCCGTTTACAACAAAATGATCCCCGGGCCGGAGGGCGCACCGGAGGTGCGTGTTCGCATCTACGAACCGACAGATAAGAATCAAGCCGGACCGGGACTTTTGTACATCCACGGCGGCGGCTACTTCGTCGGGTCACCTGAAACAACGGATTTCTTTTGCATTCACGCGGTTCAGGAAATAGGCTGCGTTGTCGTTTCCGTGGATTACCGGCTCGCCCCCGACACACCGTATCCGGGGCCT
>JAAYJC010000089.1 GCA_012523085.1 Clostridiales bacterium | reverse complement strand
TTTTGCTTTGCTTAAAACATTAATGCCGTTGCTCTATAATACAGGTCGTGGAAGTATTGTCGTTTTTCAATCAGTTCATCAAAGCTGCCTTGCTCGATAATGTGTCCGTCTTGAAATACGAAAATTTGATCAAATCCCCTGATGGAATCAAGCCGGTGGGCGATGTCGGTCACGGTCTTTCCGCAAAGCAGATCCATGACGTTTTTCATAACGGCTTCTTCTGTCAGGTTGTCTATTGCCGATGTGGCTTCGTCGAATATGACAAGTTTCGCGTAAACAGGATCATCGGGGCGAGTCGTTTTCCGGACAGCGCCAGGTTATTCGTTCAGGCTTGTTTAGTTCTTTCGTGCCGCCGTCCTTGCCGGGGGGGCATTATGTGATAATCAAACAGAGATAGAGATTAACCAAATATTACAAAAGTATTAACATGCGTTGCCATCAATGTCAGCATCGCCCAGTGATAAATAATGGGTATATTGACAAAATAGAGAATTTCATTGGCGCTCGCAATATTGCTGATTATCGTATTGTTTGCGGGATGCGGCGGCGACGGCGGCTCCGTTTCAAAGCCGACCGCGGCGCCTACAGAAAGCGGACAAAATCCAACGCCTACGCAGGAAAGCTCCCCATATAATTTTGCGGCAGGTGATTACGAGGTAAATTCGTATGGATATCCGACAATGCCCTATGAATACGAGCTTCCCCTGAGCACAACGGACGAGAGCATCAGCTTCTGGACTGTTGTATGGACTCCGCAGAACGTACCCGAAGAAGGGTTTGGGGAAATGCCGCAGGCTGTGGAACAGCGTGAACTCACGGGCGTGAACGTCGATTATATTATCGTAGCGGCAGCCAACAGGGCGGAGAACTTTTCCGTTCTCCAGGCTTCGGACGACTTTGCCGACATTATGTGCGGCGCGACGGCATTTACATCAGATACGCCAGAAAAGAACATAGAAGATGGATATTGGGTAAATCTCTTTGATTATAAAGAGTATATGCCCAACTATATGTATCAGTCCACCTTTGATCCGGCCGACGATATGACCTATAACACGGTTTTCTATAAAGAGGGGATGATCCCCGCTTTTTATGCGCTTGAGGACACCGCGTTTGTCGGTTCAAACTATATGGCCCGCGGTGACTGGCTGAACGAACTGGGTCTTTCCAATGAAAACATTATCACCTGGGATGATGTGCACAATATGCTTACCCTCTTTAAGCAGAATTATGCAGAATTCCCGTTCCCGATGTTCCGTTCTATTGATATGGCCGGCAACTACGCGTTCAACTCGTATGACACGCTGCCGTATATCAATCCCTATGCCGTAGGTCCTCAGTATGTTGTCGACGGTAAAGTGACGTTTTCTCATATGAATGAAAACGACAAGGCTTTAATGACAAGGCTCAATCAGTGGTATGCCGAAGGGCTTATTGATCCGGGCTGGTCGGGATATGACAACAATACCGCGTTCACCGATAAAATCGTCACTTCTCAAGTGGGCTATGTTTATATGAGCCCGGGAGAAGTTGCCGGGTATGAAAATTCCACGGCGGACGACGCGGATGCCGAATGGGTGCCGATCCACAAACCCCTTCTGTCGGCCGATCAGGTTGTCCATGTCGGCGGCGAAAAGGCCCGTCCTTTCTATGGCAGCGCCATCATCAGTCCGAATTGTGAGAATATCCCGCTGGCTGTTTCGTGGCTTGACTGGAGATACAGTCCGTCCGGATCCTTTATCGTCAGTTATGGTCCCGAAGGTCTTCTCTGGGAGAAGGATGAAAACGGAAAAATTGTTGCCACCGAGTCGGCAATCAACAATCCCGACGGTCTTGCGTTTGCGTGGGCCTGCATGCTTTACGGTCTCAATGCGCTTGCCGAACCCGGTATGGAAGTAACCGCAAGGAAATATATCATTCCGGGCGGGGAGCGGCTTGCAGCGATGCATGATTTCTGGGATGATTATAATTATGACGGCGCATACAAGTGGCCGGTAGGCGCGAAGCTTACAACCGAGCAGACCAACGAAGTCAATACCTATAAGGCCGATGTGATCACCTACATCAGTGAAAACTATTCGGCATTTATTGACGGATCCAAGCCGCTCGGCGATTGGGATTCCTATGTCGAGGGACTCAGGAGTCTTGGCGTTGACAGAGTGGCTGAAATTTATCAGGAAGCCTACGATGCCTATATGGCAAGACAGGCTGAACGGAATTGATCGTTGCTTTCTATGTGAACCTCCGATAAACAGTAAAGAGGCGGCACTATGCCGCCTCTTTACTGTTTATGGAGTCTATTGGTTTTTCCGGGCTCAGTCTTTTCTTACATATTTCCTATACAGATATCGCGCAAGGCCGAGTTCCTGTATGTATAATGCATCCATTACAATGGAGAGCCGAAAGCTTATCTGCCCAGCAGGACCCTTCGCCAAAGGTATCGCGGCAAACCCATTTCGGCTTTTATTTTTCTCTCTGTATCAATGTAATGGTCACACAAAGCCTTAACATCGGCATCGCGGACTTTTTTTTGTGCGAACCGGTGCCGTATGACCGGTTTAACGATTTCGGTCATTTTGGTATTGCCCATATGCGCGTCAACCTTTTCGGCAAAGGCGGAAATCGTATCGCCGTTTTGCATGGCAAGCCCGATGAAGCTCAGTTGCCGCAGGAGCTTTGCATATGCGGCATTGAGCATATCCGAGCTGTTTTTGTGTTTTCTGTGCAGCCTGTAATAGACATGATTTGTTCCGAAGACAGACAGTAAAAGCCGGATGAAGAAAAACAAAAGCAAAGCGCCGACAAGACCTATAAAACCGAACAGAACCTGCGGCCACAGGTTTTTTGTTCCGCTTTCGGGCGTGATGACCGGCGTTTCGAATACGGGTTCTTCCGGGATCTCACCGATGGTTCCTTCGGTATCGGGAATAACGGGAGAGACGGACGGGCCTCCCTGGTCTGACGGTTTGTCTGACTCAATCAATTCGCTGAAATTCCAGCCGCTGGGATCGAAAGTAACCCAACCGATCCCTTGAAAATAAATATCTGCCCACGCATGCGCCGTTTTGTTGGATGCGATATAGGAAGATTCGTTGTTTTCTGCCGCACGGAGCATGGCATAACCGGTGCAGTACCTGGCCGGTAATCCGGCGCTTCGGGCAAGAACGGTCATCGCGCTTGCATAATATGTGCAGTAGCCCTCCCGTGTTTCAAGGAAATAATCAACGAAGTCTCTGCCTTCAGGCACGTCCCCGGGTGTAAGCGTATAAGTACAGTTATCCGAAATCCATTCTTCAATAGCCGAGGCCTTCTCATATGGCGTTGTCTTACCCTCGACGATATCCAACGCCAGTTTTGTTATATTCACCGGCAGAGATTCGGGAAGCTGTAAATATCGGTCGCTGATATCATCGTAATAGGCGTCTCTTTTTTCATATGCGATCTTTTCCAGTTCCAGCATGTTCCGGTCAAAGCCTTCTATGTCACGGTTATAAAACACGGAGGTGACGACATAGGTACTAAATGCCTTCCAGCCCTTATCCATAAAAAGCTCGGATTGGAGATTGAAGTACGCGTCAACGCGCTCGCCGGTCAGTGTTTCTATGGAAAGGATGCTGCCGCTTCCAAACAAGGTCAAGCTGCGCAGAGCGGGAGATATTTTCATTTCCGCCGTGCTTGTCATATCCAGGTACAACATGGCGGCGCCTCTGCCGCCCAGCGGTTTGTCCAAAGCAAAAACCTCTCGGCGTTTGTTTGTCCAAAGCCCGCTGTAAAACCGAAATTTGCCCAACTCACCTGTATCAATCCAATTTGTACCGGTATATGTGTCGCTTACGCTGCCCAGAAGCAGCGCGGGGTTCTCGGTTGCGACGCGCATAACGGTCTCATTATCCGGATCAATATCGCCGCCGAGCCGGTCTCCGTAGGGCTGAAAACCGGATTGAGAAAGGTTGAACGAACCGGTCCCGTTGATGTCATTGATATGAAAATCGAAATAATCAGAAAGATCGTTGACCAAATTGACAAGTTCCCGGGATTTCCAGTCGCCGTCCGCTTTCGGAGAGAAGGCAAACGCGAACAACAAGACGATAAACGCAAGCACCAGAGCCGGGATCTGCATGATTCCTTCCGGCAGCTTTTCAGCACCGCTCTTTTTTCTGCCGATTCTTCTGCCTGTAAATTTGGCAAGAGAGGCAATCATAACGGCAAGGGCCATGACAAGCACCGTATGAAGATTCCCGGACTCGGAAAAATACATCGAGATAAGAAGGGCCGCAAAACCGACAGGCAATAGCGGAAAGAAAAAAAGCTTGCGGTAATACAGGTACATCACCGCTGTTACCGGTAAAACCGCTGCCAGCTGCACAAGCACAATACTTCCGTTTTCGGAATACGGGAGCCGGACCGGAAAGGCGGAAGAAGCCCATGAATAAAAACCTTTTGCATATTCAATCAAATCGTCGCTCAGCTTGAAGATCCAGCAGATCAAAAAAGTCAATCCAGACACAAGAACCAAAAAGGCCGGAAGAAGCCACCATTTTCGCGAAAACGTCATGACGAACGCAAGGCTGATCGCACTGAGAAGAAAACAGTTCCAAAAACCAACCTCATGGCCAAGGCGGGTAAGAAGGACAAGCGAAAGTGCCGCGGACGCCAACAAACAGCAAAGTGCGTCGCCCACAAGATCGGAAACTCTTGTCTTTTTGGGTTTATGTGCCGTCAAAGTTATACTCATTATGCGAAGTTCCCCAAACGCAATACGAGATCATCGCCCGTATTGACATGCAGAATGTGCAGCGTGTCATTTTGCGTTATTTCATCGTCGACCAAAATTAAAGTAACAGATTCCATGATTTCCTGAAGTGAGAGAAGCTTTCTGATCAGATCCTCCGATGGGCGTCTGGTCAAAATAAAAAGCGAATACGAGTCATCGGTTTTCTCCGTCAGGGTCTCAAGAACCGGCAAAAGCCTGTCCTCGTGGTTATAGTTCAGCAAAGCCAGCCATTTGTGGATGGGATCGAAATCCGTATCGCTTCTGCATTCTGCGATCGTTTGCGCAACGGAAGGAGCGGCTGCGTGTATCCGCCGTCCGCGGCTCAGGTTATATAAAGCTATGCTGGCTGCGCATTGGCACATCGTATCGGCATAGAAAAGCGCATCCTCGCCTTCGAGGCCCTTTGTTCCGCTGTCCAGTATAATGAGCGCTTCTTTACGCATCGCAACCTCATATTGCTTGACATACAGCTCGCCGTGTTTGGCTGAGTTTTTCCAATGCACCCGTTTAAGCGGATCGCCCGGCCTGTAGCTTCTCATGCCGGAAACGCTGTCACCCTGTTCCGCCTGCTTGAGGTAAAATGAGCCGAACAGCTTCGTATCCCAAATCCGGGCGGCAATATTATCCAAGGATTCGGCTTTCGGATAGACCAGAAGTCGAACCATCCTGTAATAGGTCTGTTTACGCATATCGAAGCGCAGGGTCATTAAACCGAATATATCCGTTATGCGCATTACGGTCATTCCGACCAGGTAGTTCCCCCGATAGGGCATTGAAACAGGTATCTCAAATTCCTTCTCGGAAAACGGAGCAAGACTGAAGGTGAGCTTGATGTTCTCGCAAACCGAAACGACATCCACCGAAATTTCCATTAACGACAATGGAATCGGTTTTTCGTTCATGATCTTGATGTACAGCGTTGTTTCTCCGCCCTTAACAGCGCTTTCCTGCCCGAGCTTCTGCGTATACCGGAATGTTTTCACGGTCCAGATATCGATAAAAACGACAACTACCAGCAAAAGCAGCTGTGTGAAAAATATGACATAAAACAAAATAAGACCCGTATACATGCCGAACAAAAACATAATCGGCATAGCTGCATAATAGAAAAAACGCAATAGCTTCATGATACGGCAGGGACCTTGATGGTCCTCAAAATGCTCTCAAGGATCGTTTCGGGCGTCTCTCTGGTCAGGTTGGTTCTCGTATTGAGCACGATCCGGTGCTTAAGGACAGGCTTAACCATCAGCTGAATGTCATCAGGCAGCGTATAATTTCTGCCCTTGAGCATCGCACAGGCCATGCCGGCGTTCATCAAGGCCAATGAGCCCCGGGGACTGACGCCCAATGAGATACGTTCGTCCTTTCGCGTTGCTTCTGAAATCATGACAATATAATCCATGACCGGTTGCGCACAGATCACATTTCCATGTTCTTTCCGCAAAGAAATGATATCTTCGGCGGTCGCAACCGGTTCAATGCTGTCAAGAGGACGCGCACCCTTGTTGCGCTTTAATATTTCAATCTCTTCTTCCCGGTCCGGATAGCCTATGGATATCTTCATCAGAAAACGGTCCAACTGCGCTTCGGGCAGGGGATATGTACCGATCTGCTCCACCGGATTTTGCGTGGCGAGAACGATAAAGGGCTGAGGGACCGGGTAAGTGGACCCGTCTATGGTGACCTGACCTTCCTGCATGACTTCCAGAAGGCTGGACTGGGTTTTGGGACTGGTGCGGTTTATTTCGTCCGCCAGTACAATCTGGCTCATAATACCGCCGAAGTTAATTTCCCGGTCGCCTGTTTTCATATTAAAAGAAGTAAACCCGGTGACATCAGAAGGCAGTACATCGGGGGTAAACTGAATCCGCTGAAAACTGCAGTCGAGCGACCGCGCCAGCGCTGTGACAAGGGTAGTCTTTCCAAGACCCGGGACATCCTCAATCAAGACATGACCGCCGCTGATATAGGCAGCAAGAACCATTTCGATGACATGGTCCTTTCCGATCAGCACCTTAGCAATATTATCCCTGATTTTTGATAGCATTATCTGGATATCGGTTTCTCTGCCCATAGTGTTTCCTTTCCTGTTGCGTTTCCGACTGAAGCTTTTCCCAATGGTGTTTCTGAGCCTCTCCATTTCATTGTATCAGGTAAACCTGGGTTTGTAAATAAAAGGGACCGCACATAAACCTGTATAAACAATTAATACGCATTACGTAAGGTAACGAAAGAAATCGATTTGGCTGCCAAATATGACGACGGCCATTTACGCCTCAGTTCGAAACAAGTTTTACACAAGCGATTTTCCTGACTATTTGTGCTGCCGCTTCACGGCAGAATGGAGTTTAATATGTATTATTGATAAATGACTGTTATAGTAAAAACCCATAGCACATTTTTCCGAGAAACCTGTTATACAGCTTGACAAAAGCTGTATAACAGGTATAATGTAAAAACGTAAAAACTCTATTACAATTGTATGAAAGGAGATAACAATGAAAAATAAAGCGGCATTAGTTTTAGCATGTATAATGATCGTAGCACTGTTTACCGGATGCGGCACAAGCAAGGACCCGGGCCCGGATGTCCAAAGCGAAACATCGGCATTAAGTGCTTCACCAACATCGGATGTTGAGAATACGGAGGATGTGAGTTCACCATATCATTTCGCGGCGGGAAAATACGAAGCGGATGAAAACGGATTTCCGGTGCAAAAGTATGAATATGAGCTCCCGATATCCACAACAGATGAGACGCTTACATTCTGGTCCTGCGCGTGGATGCCGCAGCTGATACCCGAAGAAGGTTTTGGGACGATGGAGCTTCCCACCGCTGTGGAGGCAAACACTGGAATAAATGTTGAATATAGTATGATGAGTTTTACGCAAATGCAGGAGAATTTTTCGATTCTTCTTGCCTCGGACGATCTTTGCGACATCATGGTAAGCGGTTTGACTTATTATTCCGGAACAATTGAGCAGGCAATCTACGAGGATGAGATATTTGTCAATATTTATGATTATTTAGAATATTGTCCGAATTATATCTACGAATCGGCGGTTAAGAATCCTGACGATGTGGCTACATATAAGGGTGTTTTTTATTTCGATGATATGATCCCCGCTTTTTATAATCTGAGATCAGAGGCTTTGCAGGAAATGAACAGCACAATAAGAGGGGATTGGCTTGCTGAATTGGGATTGAGTGCGGAGGATGTAGTCACATTTGACGATTTTTACGATGTTCTCATGCGCTTCAAGACGGAGATTGAGGGATGCACTTACCCTTGGGCTATGCTTAATAGCATAGAGCTTGGTGCGGGTTCTTATACGCTCAATGCTTTTGATACACTTCCCAGCGTGGCAGCGGGTCGCTTGCCATCTGTTTTCCAGATTGACGGTAAGGTCCAGTTTGCGAATACGACCGCAAACGATCTGGAGCTTATGACAATGCTCAATAAGTTTTACACAAGCGGATTGATTTATCCCGACTGGCAATCGGCAACAGGCAACGACTACTATCATGCCGCGGCTGATACAGGGGAAGTCGGATATATTGTGAACAATGCATCCGGATGCAACGACTATAACAATACAAGCGTCGATCCGGACGCGGATTGGGTACCGCTGAAAAAGATTCTAAGACATGAGGGACAGGTTATTCATGTCGGTTCAAGGCTGTCTAGAAGGAGCTACGGAAGCTGTACGATCAGCACAAGCTGTGAAAACATACCGTTGGCAATAACCTGGTGCGATTACAGATACAGCGATTCGGGAGCTTTTCTGTACAATTACGGCGTTGAGGGCGTTACCTGGACCAGAGATGAGAACGGGAATGTTCGGTTGACCGACTTCGTTTTAAATAACCCTGATGGCATTGGCATGGATTGGATTTTTATTACTTATACGCTCAACCAGCTGTCTGAATGCGGGCTTGAGGATAATGCGAGAAAATTCCAATATGACGGCGGTGAAAAGTTCTGGGCCATGAATGAGTATTGGAATGATTTTGAGCATGACGACATATACGAGTGGCCTGCGGGATTGAACCTCTCGACCGAGCAGTCGGACGAAGCCAACCTGTACGCAAACGACATTAGTACATATATCGCTGAAAATTATCTTATGTTCGTAGATGGCACAAAGCCCTTAAGCGAATGGGATTCTTATGTAAGCGATGCTATGAGTGTGGGATTGACTCAGGTGAAAGAAATCTATCAGAAAGTATTGGATGATTATCTGGGCTAAGCTTCATTGCTCTTTCTCTCGGGAAAAGAAAGCCTGACCCGGAATGCACAGCGGCATTTCGGGTCAGGTATTTGGTAAAACCGGCAGGGATGTATTCAAAAACCGGATAACTTTAAAGCATAACTGTAAATTCATCGTATATGGCAAGGCATTCTTCAATACTCCCGGCTTTCAGGTTATCGAGTATCGCGCGATGCTGATTAATAGCAGTCATATAATGCTTTTCGGGGCTGTCAAACTGCTTGCCCGTGGTTTTTTTGAAGCGGTCAACATCATATTGCTGAGCGATGTAATATTCCAAAAATATGGAGCTGCACAACTCGTAGGAATAAAAGAACATCCCGTTTCCGGACATTTTACATAAGTGCAAATGGAATTCAAAATCCGCATTCGCTGTGGCATAGGGATCTTGTGTTTCAGCGGCTTTTTCGAGCTTTTTGATACAGTTTTCCAGATGAAGGAGATCATTATCTTTCAGCCTCTGACCGGCCAGCATTTTGATCGCTGCTTTTTCAATAAGCGCGCGGTATTGGTTGATGTCGTTATAGCTGATATCATGTTTAAGCATGCCCGATATATTGCCGACAACGTTGGAGAACTCGAACCTCTTGACATAGGTCCCTCCTCCGGTTACAGCTTCAACCATACCAAGAGCGGTCAGCATCTGGATTGCCATTCGTACCGACATGCGGCTGACGCCGAACTGCCTGGCAAGCTCGTTTTCACTGGGGATTCGGTCGCCCGGCAGCCATTTGCGATCAGCAATATTTTTTCGCAGCGAATGGAAGACTTGGCTGGAAATATTCTTGTCTTTTCTATAAATAGTAGTTTTCAATCAAAACCCACCTTAAACCGATTTAATCATAATTATATACTCATGTCAAGCTCTCCGGGTTTTATGAAAAAGTAAAGCGTAATGATGATGCTGCCGGATTTTGAAAGGCCGTCCTTGTATAATCAAAAATCGCACAGGAAGCGATATCATGAAGAAAAAAGGTTACTCAATTCAAGTGCGATGTACTAACACCAAACAGACAAGTGGGATGTCGGATACATACGGATGAACAGGAAAGGCAATGGTACAGGCGCGAAGAAAAACTACGGTTCAATAACCTGTGCTTAGAAAAAGGAAAGGTTAATGCGGCTGTGGATTGCCGCAAATTAGAGATATGAATAAATTTGAAAAAGAGTACTATATTGACCGATTGAACACGGGAAGTGCGAAATGGGACGGGCTGAAGGGCATGTTCGGAGAAACCGGCCTGCTTCCGATGTGGGTGGCCGATATGGATTTCAGGTCACCTGAATGCGTAACAGACGCGCTGAAGGCGTATATCCTCAGTGGCGATTATGGCTACCGCATGCCGCCCACCACTCAT
>JAAYJC010000088.1 GCA_012523085.1 Clostridiales bacterium | reverse complement strand
TCGCGGGCGATACTTTTATAGAGGCTTTTGAAAGGATTTTGGATTTTTTATCGGACCATAATATGAAAGGCGACTTGGAAAGCCTTAAGGGCGGTATGTATAACGTAAGCTATGTATATGACGACTTTATTTTCCGATATGAAAACGATTTTAAAGAGTGCGTAAACAATGAAGACAGTTACTGGGAAATACCAATATATGATTCCGGCGGAGAAATTTTAACCGTATGCTATGCAAAAGTTATGCCTTATTTTGAGGATCTGCTCGCCAACGGATTGGTCATTCCGGAAGAAAATTATGATGAAATGAAAGAAATTTATACGCGGTTGGGGGTTACCTGGCAGGTGTTCAGTCAGGGACATGAGATACCGCTTGAATATGCCGATATTTTGTCTTATGAAGAGTCTTTAAAAGACTTTATTTCAGAATTCGGTTTTATAAGCCCCGGATACATTGACCTGGTGCGGCTGCCGCATAAAGTTTACATCCTGTATATTGAGGAAGGCGGAATTGGCTACGCAGTCCCGATTACGAAAAATCAGTCAATGCCCTTTGAAAACGGCAAAGTATACAATATAGCGGATGTGATTGAGGTATATAAAGCGATTTATGAGCATAACAAACAATATTTGGACCTGCCGCTGGAAGAACGGCCTTTGGGAGGTCCTCCGGCCGAACTGCTCGCAGATATCGCCATGCCCACAACGGTTATTCATAATGCCGATACAAATAATAACAGCATGATCATTTGGGTACCTGTTGCTATAATCGCGGCCTTATGCATTGCGCTGTTTTACCGGCTTTATTATGGTAAAAGAGTAAGGCAAAAATAACGGAGGAATACTCGTATCAAAGCCAAAAACTATTATCAAAAAGGCAGGGCACACCCTGCCTTTTTTCATGCCGCAATTATGAACGAAAGAAGTTTTATGCAAAATTCGTAAATTAAGTGTTTCATTTCGCCTAATCCCCAGAGAACAATTCCCTGACGACATCCAGGAACAGGCGGGCGGCGGAGTTTGTGATTTCGCGACGCCAGGCAATCACATAGGTGCGCAGCGTGTCCTCGCCCGGGATGCGTGTAAAGGATACGTTTTCCGCGTAAAACACGCGGCTCAAAGCCTCCGGGATTATCGAAATGCCAAGTCCCGCGCCGACCGACAACAACACCGCCTCCGCGCGGTCATACTGGCAGGTGACATTGGGCGTATACCCTCTCGCGGCGCAAACCTTGGCAATCTCACCGTAGAGGGCGGGGCCGTCGGACTCGGAGACGGCGATGAATCGCTCGTCCTTCAGCTTGGAAAAATCCAGCGGCTTGTTCGCCATCGGATGATCCTTCGGAAAAGCCATACAAAGGTTATCGGTATTGGATATAATATAATCAAATGTCGAGCCGGCCGGCACCATTTCCAACACGGCAAAATGAAAATCATACTTCGCCTCGTTCATCGCCAGAACCTGGCTGCGGCCGGAGGTGAAGTTGATGTCCACCGTGATATCGGGATAACGGGCGGAAAACGCGGACAGGCACTTTGACAGCACCGCGCTGGAGGTCGTCAGCGCCGCGATGGACACATGGCCTTTATGGCCCTCCTCCATCTGCCGGATCAAAAACGCGGCCTTTTCGGCAACCTCGACCATTTCAACGGCATAGGGAAGAAATTTATGTCCGGCGTCCGTCAGCTTCACGCTCCGCTTGTCGCGGTTGAACAGCTTGCTGCCCAGATATTTTTCCAGCTCGCCGATCCGGTGGCTGATGGCGGGCTGCGTCAGGCCGTTTCGGCGGGCCGCCTCGGTAAAATTCAGCGTCTGTGCGACAGAAATGAAATATTTCAGTTGACTGATATCCATATAGCGGCTCCTTTCGAACGACGGCATCATTCCTTTCTTTTATTATGCACAATATTTTCTATTACGTCAATAAAAATATTTATTACTGCATTGACACTATAATAAAAATAAGTTATCATGAGATATAGAAACATTATAAGCTTTTAAGCTTTCGAAAAGCGCCCCTGCACCGACTTATTGGAGGATGACAGATGAAAAAAACAAAATTTAAACCGGATGTTCAGAACATCATCAGCTACAGCCTGATGGGTCCCGAGAGCGGCGGGCCGTGCCTTGTGGATTCGACAGACGGGAAAATAACGCGAATCAGGCCCTATACCTATGACAAGGCGGATATAGAGGAAAAGTGCAACCCCTGGAAGATCGAAGCCCGGGGCAAGACCTTTCACGCGCCGGACCGGGCGACAATCACACCGTTTGGGCTGGGCTACAAATCCCGCGTCTATTCACCCAACCGCGTCAAATACCCGTTAAAACGCGTAGACTGGGACCCGAAGGGGGAGCGCAACCCGCAAAACCGCGGAAAATCCGGTTATGAACGCATTTCCTGGGACGAGGCTGCGCAGATTGTCGCGGACGAGCTTGTGCGCATAAAGGAAAAGTACGGCCCGGAGGCCGTTCTGTGTCAATCGGATATGCACGGCGAGGGGAAGAACATCGCGCCCAGCCACGGCTGCCCGAACCGGCTTTTGTCGCTGATGGGCGGTTATACGCTGCAGATGCGCAATGCTGACAGCTGGGAAGGCTGGTTCTGGGGCGCAAAGCATGTCTGGGGTTGCGAGCCGGTGGGCGAAATGGCGCCGCAGGCCAATCTGATACCCGATGTCGCAAAGCATGCCGACCTGTTGCTGTTCTGGGGCTGCGATCCCGAGACGACACCGCTGGGTGTTGTCAGCCATATGCCGAGCCGGTTTTGTTACTGGTTCACCGAAATCGGCTTGAAAAGCATTTATATATGCCCGGACCTCAACTACGGTGCGGCGGTACATGCGGACAAATGGATTCCGATTCTTCCGAATACCGACGCGGCCCTTCAGTTGGCGATTGCCTATGTCTGGCTGACGGAAGATTCTTATGACAAAAACTATATCAAAACACATGCTTACGGATTTGATAAGTTCGAAGACTATGTCCTCGGCCGGGAGGATGGGATTCCGAAAACGCCGGAATGGGCCTCGGAGAAATGCGGCGTGAAGGAATGGACGATCAAAGCGCTGGCTCGGGACTGGGCGAAGAAGACCGCCAGCATTATGCACGGAAACGGCGGCGGTTTGATCCGCGGCCCGTACGCAACGGAGCCCGCCCGTCTGGAAACGATGCTGCTGGGGATGCGCGGTCTCGGAAAGCCCGGTGTGCATCAGGTGAAAATGATTGAATGGAACTTGTGGAATGTGGATTATCCCGTTCCTTATCAGGGCAAATTCATTCCGCAAATGCCCCATATCTGCGACGCGCTGCGCCCTGTGGACGGCGATGTGGCCCCGGAGATCAATATGAAGCGGTTCCTTCTGACCGATGACCAGAAGTGCCGCGCACCGGAGCTCATTGACCTGTTTAAAGAGCTTCCCGCTCCGAAGCAGTTTATCCCGCGCAACTTAGTCCACCAGGCCATCCTTGACGGACATGCCGAATGGTACGGCCTTCAGTGTTTCAGCTCGTCCCAGGTTCCGGATCGCAACAATTATCGCAAACCCACCTCGGATTACCAGTTTGAAAAGATTGTCTATCCACGGCCCGGGCTCTCTCGCGTTCACATGATGTGGACGGATGCGCCCTGTCAGGTCACCTGCTGGAACGACGGGAATCTTTCGATTAAATCCATGCAGTCGCCTGACATCGAATGTATTGTCGCGCAGCACCCATGGCTGGAAAACGACTGCTATTTCGCCGATATCATATTCCCTGTTGCGACCAAGCATGAAATGATTGATATCGGAAACGATCTGAGCAGCGGCGGATATACCTCGGTTTATCTGGAAGGCAAGTGCTGCGAGCCCATCGGTGAGTCCTTATCCGATTTTGACGTCTGCGCGAAGGTCGCGGAAAAGCTCGGCAAGGATTACTATGACGCCTATACGGGCAATTTGTCCGACGAGGAAAAGGTCCGGTTTTTCTATAAGGCGACGGGTTGCGAGGAGCATATGTCCTGGGAGGAATTTCAGGAAAAGAAAATCTTCGTTGTCCCCTGCAAGCCGGATGCTCAGGAGATCCCGGCCGGACTTTATAAGTTCTACGAGGATCCGGATAATCACCCGCTTTCAACGCCCACGGGCCTGCTGGAATACTCGTCCTCGGCGCTTGAAAAATTTGATCCCGACGATCCCGAACGCCCGCCCGTCCCGAAATGGATTGAAAAGGGCGAGAGCCACGACGAACGTCTATCGAGCGAGCGCACGAAAGAATACCCGCTTCTCTGCATGTCCAACCACGGACGCTGGCGCATGCACGCGCAATGCGACGATATCATCTGGAACCGTGAGGTCGAAACCATGAAGATCCGCGCGAAGGATGGCTATCAGTACGAGCCGATCTGGCTCCATACCGGCGAAGCCGAAAAACGCGGCATCAAACACGGGGATATCGTTAAGGTCTATAACCAACGCGGTATCGTGCTCTGCGCGGCGTATGTGACCGAACGGCTGGTTCCGAATGCCTGCTATGTGGACCACGGCGCGCGTCTTGACCCGATCATTCCCGGTATTCTGGACCGGGGCGGGTGCATCAATACGATCACCCCGACGGCCCCGACATCCAAAAAAGCCACCGGAATGGCCGTCAGCGGCTTTCTGGTGGAGGTCGCAAAGGTCACAAACGAGGAAATGGAAGGTTGGAAACGGGACTATCCCGAGGCTTTCGCACGTAAAATAGACAAGGCCGCCGGGGTCTGCCTTGACGGCTGGCTGGTCAGGTGAAAGGAGCAAACGATGTCAAAAGCATTTGTGATCGATATCGCCAGATGCAGCGGCTGCCATAACTGCCAGCTGGCCTGCAAAGATGAGCACGCGGGCAACGACTGGACCCCGTATGCCAAACCTCAGCCCGATATCGGGCAATTCTGGTTAAAAGTCCATGATTATGTCTGCGGGAGCATCCCTAAGGTAAAAATCCATTATATCCCGAAGCTCTGCAACCACTGCAGGAAAGCCGATTGCATGGAAGCCTGCCCGCACGATGCGATTTATAGGAGACCGGACGGATTTGTTATCATTGATCCCGAAAAATGCACGGGCTGCGATGCCTGCCGGCAGGCATGTCCATATGATGCGATTTATTTTAACGAAAAGCTGAACATTGCCCAGAAATGCACGGGCTGCACGCATCTTTTAGACAACGGCAGCTCGCTGCCCCGCTGTGTCGAGGCCTGTCCGACAGATGCGATCAAATTCGGAGAAGAGGATGAGCTGATAGACGACATCGAGGGCGCCGATGTTATGGCGCCCGAAACAGCCTGCCGTCCGCGCGTATACTACAGAAATATTCCCGGGAAATTTATCGCCGGAACCGTGTACGATCCCATAGAAAAGGAGGTCGTCATCGGCGCCCAATGCCGTCTCAATTCCGGCGGCAAGCTCTGGGAAGCGGTTACGGACGCATACGGCGATTTCTGGTTTAAGGATCTTCCGGTCGGCCTGTTTGATCTGGTGATTTCCGCGCCGGGCTATGACTATAAAACCTTCAGCAATCTGAAAACGGCAAAGGACCTCAACCTCGGCGATATCCCGCTGGATAAAGCCTGATGCCCGCGTGTGCTTTTCGGATAAATCCGTAAATTACGGCTGCCCTGACAATGTATTCGGGGCAGCCTCACTTTCCGTTTCACGGCAACTTCTGGTTCTGGCCGCACTGATGCCAAACCTTTTGCTGGCGGCGCTGGATTCGACGATTGTCAGAACGGCGATGAAAACGATTGCGGGTGAGCTGATGGGTATGGATCAGTACACCTGGCCATTTACAATCTACATGCTCTGTTCTACCGTTGTTATCCCGATCTCCGGGGGATTTGCCGATGTTTTCGGACGCAAGCCGGTTTTTTTCGGGACCGCACAATTTGGATCGGATTGCTGTGCGCTTTTGTAACCAATATCGTTATGTACGCCGCTATCATTTATATCCCTTATTTTGTTCAGGGGATTTTAGGCACCTCGGCCACTACCTCGGGCGCTGTCACAATCCCGATGTCCCTCTCGGTGATGATCTCAAACAACATTATCGGCGTGTTGGCAACCAGAACGTACCGTTATTTCAAGCCTCTTATTTTCAAAAGTTCGCCTATGAAATTAGCGCGCACGGAGGATGAAAAATCCCCGCCCCGGATAAGGCATAAGCATCGCATTACAGCCTCTTTTTATAAAATACCAGGTTATCTTTTGAGAGCTTTTCCTCCCACATACTTCTGAGGATTTCAAGCTCTTCGGTATAATCGGTTTTGGATTCATCCGGGCTATACGCAAGCTCATCCAGAATCTCGATTGAAAAATTATCTGCCCCGAGTTCGGACGCTTCCTTCTGAAGCTCCAGACAGGGATGAAACCCCCCGCTCAGCCGCATTTTTGCACCGTTGATGTCCGCTCTCAGATCTTTTGCAGCCTGAACGTGGCATTTATCGCTTGTTCTGGACCTGATCACAAAAACACCCATGCGCGGTTTTGTCATTTTATACTGTCTTTTCAGTTCCTTTTTTCTATTAGCATCCATTTTCTTACCCGCCGTTATCCTGTTTTCTTTTCAGTCCGGATAGACTGAATAGTTTACCGGCCTTCTGATCTTTCCGATATTTCTCTCCCGGTCTAATAACCCATTTCCTTCAACATCCGGGACAGTGTAAAGAGGCGTTCGCTTATCAGCTCATCATTTTCGGAAAGGGCATGGCCGAACAGCTTGATGTCCTCGTCGATACGCTCGTTGCCGGTACAGACCGCAACCGTCATCGCGTCGCCCTGCAATCCGATCCGGTCTATTTGCGGATTTTCGGGGTCATACCATTTTTCATACCGGTAGGCCTCTTGAAAATACTGCTTTGCTCGTACGGTCAATATCGCAAGATCCAATACCCGGTGAAGCGGCAGCTCCTCGGACTGCCTTGACCATTTTTCTCCGGTATGCCGCCATACCTTAGCCGAAATGTCGACTTTACCCCTGTCGTTCCACTGGGCAAGCCCCAGAGACAGCCCTTTGGCATCGGAAGCATAGGCATCTCTGCCGTCTACATTTTCATAGTTTTCGGATACGATAACCGGCTTGTGTTTTAATGTGGTCGGAATGTTCATGTCCTCATCCTCATTTTTACATTTATACGTTCTGCGGATTACTAATTCAGTAAATTACTAACTTAGTAATCGGAGTATACATCGACGCTCCCGTTCTGTCAATACCCAAACCCGGTTAAGGCAGGAAAATATCGCCGATATGATGCGCGCATTATAAAAACATACGCTAAAGCGTGCACTGACAGCGTTTTGCGCAGGGATTTGCAGGTTTTGGTTTTAAAAATGTGTGTTGATTGCCCTTGTGAGCATTGACATAGTTCCGGAAAAATATTATCATGAGATATTGCAAGGTAGGATAAGCCGCCGAAAAAAGCCGGGTCTTTCCGGCACCGATAAAGTGAGTTAAGTGATGAATAAAGATGTGCAACTGGATCTTCTGCCCAAGGAAAGCGACCGAGTCATGAAGGAGCTTTCCGACAAAAACATGGTGATTGCGCGTTCGAAAAACGATTTTCTGTACATGCTGGACTTTAACGACGAATTCCTCTTGTTTTCTCATACGCCCGGCGCACCGGATGGCGGGCAAAAACAGCTTCCGAAGGACGAAAAGCATCGCGCGGTCATCAAAAAGATCGTGGATCTGGCTGATTCCCTATACCTTGCGCAATATGACAGGCGTTTAAACGTCTACGGCGTCATGTCTGCTGTAGAGGAAGGGATTTTATCGCTGTTCCCCGGAAGCGACAGGGACTCGGATGCGGCGGTGGAGTTTGAAATCCGCGGCGGAACCTTAAATGACGATGATGAAAAACAATAAGTTTTATCATATAACACAAGCAATAAGGAGGATGAGAAGATGTCAAGCGCAATAACAGCCAACTTAAGTCAGCTGCGCAGTGCGATAACGCGCTACCTTGACGCGTTTCCCGGTGACACCATATGCGCACGCCAAATCTGGTACGAAGGTCTGGGCGGCTGCGGCGTTCCGAACCCCGCCGACATGGCGGCAATGGAAGCGGTCCTGTCGGATATTCCCGGCTGGAAGCCTATCGGCGATGTCCGGTACGAAAAATTCGGCACACAAAACAGCTATAAGCGAGCATAGGCGGTTGATCTGGAAATGGAAAGGGGAGCACATAATGGCTGAAAAAATCATGGTCCAACACCTGTTTAAAATAGGCGGACTGTACAAGACGCCTGATGGAAAAATACTTAAGGTTGTGCTGTCGGAGGTGTATAATCTCCGCTGTTTTGAGGTAGTGGACGGCAACATGGTCGGAAAAATGATCAAAATCCATCCGACATCGGAGCTGGCAAAGTCTTTGGTTGAGGTGACCGATTGATTTTACCCTACCTTCAAGATCGTGATAATCTCACGCACAAATCGGAAAAATTCGCGGAATATTTCCGCTCATAAAAACCATGGCAAGGAGGAGAGAAAATGGCTGAAAAAATAACACACAGTATTGTCGTCGGCGGGCCGATTGCCATACACACGGTAGACGGCGTAATCCGGCGAATCCGGCCTGTCGTTTTGGACAATGACGATCCCAAGGGTTGGGTCATCAAGGCCAGAGGCAAGGAATTTACGCCCGACCGCAAGGTTAAACCGTCGTTTATCGCCATGACTGAAAAAAACCGCGCCTATTCCTATGACCGCATCCGTTACCCGATGATCCGCGAGGATTTTGTGGAGACGCCGGACGGGAAGAACCGCAATACCGAAAACCGCGGCAAGTCCGGTTATCGCTGTGCCATCTGGGACGAGGCGCTTGATCTTGTCGTCAGAGAAATCAAGAGAATCCAGACAACCTACGGAAAGGAATCGGTTACGGCCATCACCAGTTCGCACCATTCCTGGGGTCTGGTGGGTTATAAACTGTCCGCATTCGCACGTTTCTTCAGAATGCTGGGCTATACCGAAATCAAAGACAATCCTGACTCCTGGGAAGGCTTTACCTGGGGCGCGCCGCATACCTACGGCTATTATTGGCGTCTGGGCGGCACCGAGGCATTTGACCTGCTGGAGGATGGACTGCAGAATGTAGAGACCATGGTCATGTGGTCCCACGACCCGGACACGACACGTGGCGGTTATGCCGGCAGTGAGTCCACGCTGTGGCGTCAATGGCTCAAGGACTTAGGCGTTCAGTTTATTTATATCGACCCATTCAACAACTTTTCCTCCGTCAAGCAGGCGGACAAGTGGTTTGCCCCGAGACCCGGCACGGATGCCGCGCTTTGCGAAGGCATTGCATATGTCTGGCTGACGGAAGGCACCTACGATAAAGAATACATTGCAAAACACGCCCACCGCTTCGACGAATGGGCGGACTATATCCTCGGTAAAGGTGCGGACAAAACGCCGAAAACGCCGAAATGGGCGGAAGCCGAGACGGGTATCCCGGCAGCCGATATCAAGGCGCTGGCTCGCCGCTGGGCATCCACAAAGACAATGGGCGGCTCGGGTATGCGCGGCGGCTTCGGCGGTGTCTGCCGTACCGCCAACGGCACGGAATTTGCCCGCCTGATGGTACAGCTCTTTGCGATGCAGGGCATGGGCAAGCCCGGCCAGAATATCTGGTCCGGCACCACAGGCGCTCCGATGGATTATAATTTCTGGTTCGGCGGCTATTCCGATCCTCTGTCCCAGATCGCCAACCAGCCGATTGCCGATAAAGCGGCCGTTAACTGCGTTACGCAAAAGCTCTACCGGACCAACCTGCCCGACGCGATCTTGAACGGCCACTATGAGTGGTACGGCGAAGGCTTCTGCGGCGGCGGCATTGATCTTGAGTTCACCGAACACATTTATCCTGAACCGGGCTGCTCGAAGGTTCACATGTTCTATCGCTACGGCGGCACGTTCATGGGCACCATGCTCGATACCAACAAATGGGTCCGGATGTACCAAAGCCCCGAACTGGAGTTTGTTGTCAATCAGGATATCCATTTCCACGGCGAGGCGCGCATGGCCGACGTCATTCTGCCCGCCTGCACAAACCTTGAGCGTTACGATATCGGCGAGCTGTGCAATTCCGGCAACGGCGGCTACCAGTCGCATTCACAGACCGGAAACAGCTGGCAGATCGTCGTATTCCAGGACAGGGCAATCGAGCCGATGTGGGAATCCCAGTCCGACTACTGGATTTTTGCGCAGCTTGCCGAAAGGCTCGGCTTCGGGCAGGATTACACCGAAGGCCGCACCGAGCTTGACTGGTGCAAGCGGTTCTGGGAAAAATCCGACCTTTGCG
>JAAYJC010000087.1 GCA_012523085.1 Clostridiales bacterium | reverse complement strand
TTAGGCCGGCGGAATCATTTGCAGGCCATAAGAATAATACTCTCCTTTTAAAAACATGCCCGGCTGCGAGGATCGCAGCCGGGCATGTTTTTATATTATTTCAGATTTCGTTTATTTCCTTTTCCTGCTTTTTTGCGGTAAAATCGTCAGGGCCGCGATGCCGGCAAGGCCGGTTCCAAGAAGCAGCGCTAAGAGCGTTATGTTATTGTCGTCTCCGGTCTGCGGTACGTCGGCAAGCGGGATCTCGTCTGTAGCAATATCGATGGCGGTCGGATCTTCCCCGGGGATGACCTGCGGCTCTTCGGGGGTCTGTACTTCCTCGGGCTGTTCGATAAGCGGGACATCCTCTTCCTCTATTTCTTCGATTTCCCCGGCGGCCTTGTAATAGAAGGTCACCGTCTTGTTCCCGTTCATAACGCCGGTAAGGTCCGCACCGTCAGTACGGCTGAAGCTGAAGCTGTCGAAGGTCTTCTGCTTTGAAGATACGTCGTAGGATACGCCCGCGAGATAGGATATGGTTTCGGAGGAAGCCAGAATGGTCCCGGTATCTTCGTCGATCCAGTTTACGACGAGGCTGTAATATACCGGCGTGTTCGGAATGTCCGGCGACTCATAGGCATTGTAGTAAGTGACCTCGTTATCTCCCGCTTCTATGGTTCCGCTGACCGGTTCGGAAACAGCATAGTAATTCTGCGGTATGTTTATTTCCTCGATATAATATGTAAATCCCGGTGTAAGTTCTCCGATGGTCCATTTTTGGCCGTCCGTCAGAGTAAACTCATCTCTATACCATTCTTCTCCTTCGCCGTCATAGATCACGCACAGGAACGTAAACTCCGTATTTCCGCTGTCATAGTTCGTTACTTCCTTCGTTACGTTAAGCGTAGGCGTCTGCTTCGTGTACGAGTTTGTCACCATGATTCTCGTATACGCGTAATCGCCGGCTTCAATGGTGAACTCGTATCTGTCGGCATCTTTGCCGGTATTTTCGTTGGGATCTCCGTCGTTATTTTCAGCGCCTGCCGCTAAAGCAGCGCATGGTGCGAATTCTTTAAACATGGTTTCCACATCGTATCCGTCTATTTCTCTTCCTGTTTCAACCAGCGTATATTTGCCGGCGGGAAGCGTTAACGACGAAGAGCCATACCCACTGTCATTGACGGTAATGAAAAACTCTGCGCCATTAACTTTGTTGTCTTCATCATCCAGAACCTCGAATGAGAATGTACGCCCATTAAAGTCGAGTTCGGAATCATCCGTCACGGCATATTTTTCTACATACAGAGTACTTTCAGGCGTTTTCTTTTGCTTATATTCATTATCGATAGTGACTGTGGCGCCTTCGGACGTTACTTCGACGAGTCCATCCAGTCCGTTTACGGTAAGGTCATATCCGTCGATATCGGCGTTCTCTTCGATTATTTGATATTCTCCTACGGCAAGGTTGTCAACCGTATAGGATGGTGGTGTTCCTTCGAAAATGGCGTATGAAATATCAGCCATTACCGTAGTCCCTTGTAAGACCTTGAACCTAAGACCGTCCGGCGGAGCAACGGTATCGCCGCTGAAGGTTTTTATTATGGTCAGGCTTCCGGTCTTTATTTGGTACGTATTGGTTATGTAGGCTGAGACATCCCGGTCGTATATCGTGATCGTCTGATCGTTTCCGGTTGCCGTCAAATTATAGCCATCGACTTCGGCGTTTGTCTCTTTTACTTTATAATTTCCCGGTGCCAGTTTACTACTTAGGGTGTAAGAGAGCGTTCCATCAGTATTTAAAGTAAAGGCGTTTCTGTTGAAACTTTCGATTAATTTGCTATTTTCAAGATTGGTAACCGTGACGCACATTGATTCGGGAAGCTCAGATATTCCGCTGAAGGATTTTACAATGGTCAGCGAGTAGGTAGGAGGAGGGTCAAAACAGGCCAGAGCAGTACCGACAAAGGTAAATAACAGTACGATAGTCAATGCGAGAGACAGAATTTTTGCTTTTTTTCCTTTCAAGATAATACCTCCCTTATTTGATCAGCGCTTATAAATTTAGCTTGAATTCGTTTGCCAACCTGACATTTACCCGTTATAGAATATTTTACCTTACCGCGCATAGCATAAAAAGTCGATCCGGCAACCGGCGCCGGCATCCGGATCGGCTTATATGAATGGCAGCTTTCCGCATGCATCGTATCCGCATCTTTCTGTTTGTACCGATGGATCACCTGCTTGTTTATCCCTGATTTGGCTTTATTATATTGCTATTCGGTTACAGCAGGGTTACAAATGGAAATTATTAGGGGATCATTTTCGTTTATTTGAAAAAAAAACCCGGCTTTCGCCGGGAGGCAGGGTATTACTTCGTTATTTCGTTATTATATGGTTAAAATTCGCGTCGCTGTTAAAATGCAGCGGCCGCGGCCGGTTTTTCTATATTTTCGGCTGTCAGGGTACGCATACCGCCCGGTTATCTGATGCAAATTTGCACATGTGCAAATTTACCCGGCGAACAGATTCAGATATGTCTGCATGATTTTGGTTCCGAAGCACATCGAAATAAAAATACCTGCCGATAGAAACGGGCCGAACGGGACCGGCGTTTTTCTGCTTCTTTTTTTAACAATATGCAGCGGCAACATGATCACCATACCCAGAACCGAGGCAATGCCAAGCGCAACGAGCATGTTTTGCCAGCCGAGAATCAAGCCGCAGACGGCGGTCAGCTTGATGTCTCCGCCGCCCATCCCCCCATTACTGAGCATGGCGATGACCAAAAACAGAAGCGATACCGAAAAAAAGCCGATGATGTTCCTGAGTAAAATTCCCTCTCCTCTAAAAAACGCATAAAGGTTCCACAGAATACCGACAACCAAAATAAAGAGATTCAAGCCGTCCGGTATTTCGCTAGTATCCCAGTCTATGAAAGACAGAGTCAAAAGAGCTGTCGAAACGGCCAGCGAAACCGGAAGAAACCAGGTCGGCCCGAAAACATATGCGCAGACCAGCCAGAGAAAGCCGTTGAGCAGCTCCACGGCCGGGTAGCGCGCGGAGATTTTGGCAGAACAGAATCGGCATCTGCCCCGCAAAAACAACCAGGAAAGCACCGGCACCATGTCCGGATAGGTCAGCCGCTTTCCGCAACCTGGACAATGCGAAGGCGTAAAAATCCATTCCTCTTTTCTGGGTATGCGCCAGATCAGGACATTGGCAAAGCTTCCGATAAAAAGCCCGAAAACCGGAATCATGATCTTGTATATTTCCCACAGCAAAGCTTATTTCCCGCTTTCTTATTCGATTTAATCGTAACTTAAAACAAATCAAGCTGCGTTGAAACGCGTTTGATACGCGTGTGTCATTTAAATTGTTTTTCTCAGTATAACAGAGCATTTACACGAAATGCAAATGCTCTGTTCAAAATGCCATGACTTTTTTGGATTGCCGATTAATGGCCGGAAGCGGTATCGAATCTCACCTTCACATTTTGCTCGGCATGGTTTGCATTCGGGAGAAGGTTTGCGTCGTCTCCTTCAAATTTGAATGTTGCACCGGCGAATCTGACAAAAGCAAATTCCGGCATCGGATCTATTTTTTTGAATGTCAGCTCGTATTTGATTCTGTAGGTTCCCGGCACGGCCGGCTCAAGCGCGCTATCGACATAGTTGCCGGATGAATTCATTCGTTTGATTTCGGTGATTTTCGGCGCAAGCCCGAAACCGGGTGCATCCGGCGATAAGGCAATCTGAATATCCGTTACCGGCTGACTGACGGTGAAGTACACATAGACATAGGCTATGTTCTGTGAGGTTGCAGTCGTGAACGCCGTGTTGTAGGTTGACTTCATCGTCACTACCGCACCGCATTCCTGCGCCAATTCCTCCGGTGTAAATGCCGTATTCGTCAGGGTAATCATTCCGTAGTTAAACGAGGTGTGTGTGACAAGCCCGGTTCGAATATCCGCTTCATCCTCGTCATTGGGCATATCCACCGCGCGAACCTTCAGGCTGCTTTTAAAGAGCACCCCGTCAACGACGCTATATGTTATGATGGTCTTCTCGTTGCCGGAAAATCGTGTTATCGAATAGTTGCCCTGTCCGGGTTTATCCTTCTCAACCAATGTGTCGGGATCTGCCGTGTAAACTGCTTCCGTGCTCCATACCGCGCCATTTTTGATTTGCACCGTCAGCTTTCCCTGTTCTTCGTTATAGATAAGCTTGAAGTTCTCAATCTCTCTGCTCACTTCCCGCGTCATGCTGGCAGAGGTATAATAATAGTTCTGCGTCTTGTTGCTCGCCGTGAAGGAATTTCCGGGAACCATTCCGGTTTGCGGAGCGGAATAGCTGTTGCTTTCCCGGTAATTCAGCGGTACTGACGGGAAATAATAATCTGTGCCGTCAATGGTCAGGTTGATGTTGAAATAATCGTAAGGGTTGCTGTAGTAATCCAGGCTGTAATCTTTTTTGTTTACCAAATAGTTTACTGTGGCCCCGTTGATCTGGTAAACATAAAGATCCTTAATATTTAAACTGCTTCCATAATAGCCCCGGAATACCACCGAAACCTGTCCGGGTACATATCTTTCTTCCTTAAATATTACATTGCTGAACAGAACGCTTCTTTTTCCCTCATCATAGGTGATCGTTATATCAACGGTTCCGTTAGAGTTGATTGGCAGCCCGATTGACAATGCCGTATTGTCCGTTGTGTTCCAACCGTTTCCGTCGCTAAAGCTCAACAACCGGTATTTTGATATGTCCGTTTTATCGGTTGTCGTAAACGACGCGGAGGCCGTTTT
>JAAYJC010000086.1 GCA_012523085.1 Clostridiales bacterium | reverse complement strand
GAGTTTGATAATGTTATCAATATGCTCCGCTATGATGAGCGGTTCGGGGGTGTTTTGAAAAACCGAAGCAGCCTAGCCGCTTACTGCTACGGGCACCCGGATAGCGGTTTTGAGGGCAACTGCAGTAAGGATTTCGGCTTTCGCGCGGACACCGACCAATACAGTTATTTGCTGCGCCTGAACCCAAACAAGGGCGAATATAATCTCTATTGCTACTGTGTTACCGCCGGGCCAGGATGACCCGCAACGGCCGGACGAAGTTGCGCACGTACAGCCGATGAGGATGCCCATCGATTGAAAAATGATTGGCTGCCCCGGAAGCCAGAGCAGCCGTGCTGTGAAATTGGTGGCAACGGTCATCAAGTCAATTCGCACTCGATGACGAGCTTAACCATCCGGTCATCGATGATGTTCTTGCGGTTCTGAGCACCGTAGATAAGGGAACTCGTACAAGCCCTGTTGATGAGGCGGGATATGCCGCTTGAGAAGTGAAAAACATCGTCAACGGCGGCATCTGAGAATATATCCTTGTCGCATCCAGCGTAATTCAGGTGCGTTTTAATGTACTCGGCTGTTTGGAGCCTATCCATATGGCCGACGCCGCACTGGACGTCAATACGCTGACGAATGGCGGCGAAGGATTGAAGCTTCAGCCGCTCCCACAGTTCGGACTGGCCGGAAAGGATGAGCGACATAGGGCTCTGGGAGTCCATCTTAAAATTCAGCAGGAACCTGATTTCCTCAAGCATATCCCGGTCGAGCAGATGGGCCTCGTCAACGATAACAACCGGCAGGAGACCGTGGACGCCCTTCATAATCTCAATTTCTTTGTGAAGCTGACGTTTCGCCTCACCGCGGTAATACTTTGCGCTGCAGCCGAGCTGCTCTAAAAGGGCTCTGTAAAAAAGGCGCGGGGTCATTTTGGAATCGGACAGGTAAAGCACCTGATAACGAGAAGAACGCAGCTCGTCGTGAAAACGGCGGAGAGTCGTGGTTTTCCCTGTGCCGCTGTCTCCCGTCATAACAGCAAAGAGCTGCCGGGTCGCGGCGTATTTCAAACGTTCAATGAGTTCGTCGGAATCGTTACCGTGATACAGCATATCTGTTGGGATAGACCGGCTGAACGGCGTATTGCTAAATCCGTAGAAGTCTTCAAACATTACTGCCGCCACCTTTGCCGGAGAGTCCGCTGAAGCGGATGGCTCGGCGTACAGTCTCACGCCTGTTCTCATACTGCTTTTCCTTTTCGTCCAGCAGGCGCGATGTCTGCGGGAGAGCGGGCAGCATAGATTTAGGGAGTTGCGGCCGCGGGCCAGTATGTTCCCCAATGGTAAGTTCATGTACCTTGACGGACGTTCCGGCGTGTTCGACCGTCAGCGTCTGTAAATCAGCGGGGTCGTACACGACGTCTACCGTTCTGCCGACGAAGATAATGCCGACTTCATATTTTTTGGCGCCGAAGCTGATGCATCCGGACTTATCGACTTTCCGCTGTTCCACGCGCATGAACGCCGACGCTATGATTTCCGGACTCAGAAAGTTAAGGGGTGCCTTCGAATTTTTGTATGCCAGTTCGGGCGCAGTTCCCAGGCCGCCGTGTTTTCGGGCGTGATAGCACTCCTGCAGCCAAACGCTGAAGTATCTGTTGAAGTCTTCAAGCGTCCTGCAATTCTTTAGGGCGACTTCAGCCAGGAAAGAATCCACGGTACGGTTGAACCTCTCAATTTTGCCGGTCGACTCCGGACTGTACGGCTTAGCATACAGAAGCCTGATTCCAAGGACAGCGCAGGCTCTGCCCATCCATTTCGTCCTGTACTGTTTCCCGTTGTCAAAGTATACGCGCCGGGGGACGCCCTCCTTTAGCACAGCCTTACGGAAGCAATCCTCTACAACCGTCTGGTCGAGGCTGTCGTAGAATTCGCCGTGTACGACGTAACGGGTGGCGTCATCTAGAAAACTGACGAGATAGATTTGCTTCTTCACGCCTCCAAGGGTCAAATACGGGCCGTACTTGATGTCGGAGTGCCACATATCGCCGCGTTCCTGACGCTGAAAACGCCGTGCTGCCAACCCGCCCTGCTGATACTGCTTCATCTGCCGTGCCGAATAGCCGCGTTCTTGGAGCTTGTCCTGCAATGTTGTCCGTTTGAGAAAGCCAGCCGGTGCCTTGCCCTCCATCTCCAGTATTTCAATAATCTGCGGGATGCTGCGGCCCGGGACCTCCCGCCTCAGTAGGATGGCTTCGGCTATCATGTCCTCCGGGATGATGCTGGGAACGCTACTTCGCTGCTCTGGCTTCAGGCCATCAAAGCCGTCCTGCCTGTATCCATCCAGCCACCTGTTCAGCGTCCTGCGGGATATGCCGGTCTGCTCGCAGACTTCTTTTTTCAGCTTAACGATTTTAGCTGTGTCCGCTTTCTCCTCCACGGCCACAAGAACCGGCGCAATAATTTTGTGCCGGCTGACGGCGATTTCCTCCGGCCTCTTCTGCTGTGTCATACCTGAAACCTCCATACATTTAAATTGGAATTAAGTCTCCGGTATGATAATACGAACTCCTCAGCCGGACAGAAACGCCGAACGGGTATGTACCCACAAATACGCGTTGGCCGTCGCCCGGACAATCTCTTTCAGCGCCGCCGGCGCCGCGAACATCAAGCCCAGCTTGGCGCTTATCGCCACCATGACGCCCTCGAAATACACCCGCATTGCCAACCACCACATTTTTATCCGTCGTATCGTGCTCTCCTCACAGCACACCGTCTCGTCCCCGGCAATGACCTTCTCAACCGTCTCCATGCTGTGCCGTTTATACGGTACGACCACGTCCGGCAACTCGTGATGTATCTTTCCGCACAGGCGGCAACGCAGACGCCTGATAACAAGCATCCGCGCCGTTCCATCCGATTCAATTACTTTTCGACGTCGGGAACCGATTACGCGAAGATTTCCCCCGCATAGGCCGCAGGCGCTCTGCTCCTCGCTATATATGTGAAATTTCCCGCCTCATCCCGTTCTTCTCTGTATTTCGATACGATTATCATCTTAACCACGCCCCGGTGGTCATTATATCCGTCTATTCACGGACAGGCAAGCTCGTCGGCTGCCGGCCAACTACACCCGGCGCAAACACTGAATCATCCGCTATGCCAGAAACCCACACCTGTTCTGATGTATGCTTCGGTATATCATCTTTATGCTTGCTGATAAAAGCAGTGACATCCTCTGTTCGAATGTCGATAATATCCTCCGGCTCCGTATTGGTGCGAAGCCTGATATACATTGGCTCATTGTCGGGACCGCTTCCCCCTATCCAAAGTGAGAACAAAGGATTAATTTCATAAAGACGGATATAGAGACCGGAGCCGGTTTCCACATAAGAAAATGTCTCAAAATCTTCCCACGAGAGTTCTTCGCCTTTTTGAGAAAGCATAATCACATCGTTCAGGGACAACCTGCCTTTATTACCGGGTGCTTCAGCTCTGTTTTCCCCGGCACAGATGCTGCTGAGGTATCTTAAAAAATCGTCATTTTCAAGGCGGTAATATTCTCCTTGGTACGTCAAACCAACATGAGTACCGTCTCTGTTGTAG
>JAAYJC010000011.1 GCA_012523085.1 Clostridiales bacterium | reverse complement strand
TCACAAGAGCGCTTCATGAACTGCATATACTGACCGACAGTAAAGAGATCGCACGTCTTGCGCAATAGCCTAACCGTGCTATATACAACACACTCCGGTCCAAGATAAAATATCCAAGGATAAAATATTCTTGTGCTTTGATCGTTAATGTACTATAATATTTGGGATTCATCTCACTAATCGCCCGCAGGATCGGCGGGTGGATGATCAGGTCTTGAAATCTATCCCTGAAAGGATGACGATTAATGGTGAAATTAAATACCGAGAAAGGAACCATAAGCATTTCCGGTGATGTCTTCACCACGCTTACGGGCGCCGCGGCTACGAAATGTTTCGGCGTGAGGGGAATGGCTTTGCGCTCTGTCAGTGACGGTCTTGTTCACCTTCTCAAGCGCGAGGTCATGGGTAAGGGCGTTCATATCACATATGGAAGCGACAATACGATCAGCATTGAACTCCATATCATTGTTAAAACAGGCATTAATATACCCGTGATCTGTAAGTCGATCATCGAGGAAGTAACTTATATGGTAAACAGGGATACCGGCGTTACAGTTAAATGCGTTGACGTGTATGTCGACTCGATTATGACAGATTAATCCGGTATCAAACGAACCGGACAAACGCGAATAACCGCAGCCGAACGATGTTTTTACCTGCAGACCGGCTGGCTGTAAAGCGTGATGGTTAATACTGCCATATATCAAAGCGAAGTGTTTTGCACTTATATCGCCGAATCGGGGCGAGATGGGGGTTATCATGAGGGATACAATAGACGGAGCGGTCTTTAAAGATATGGTGATCAATGCGGCGCTGAATATCGACCGACACAAACAGGCAATCAATGAGCTGAATGTTTTTCCGGTTCCTGATGGCGATACCGGCACCAATATGAGCCTTACCATGGGCGCAGCCATGAATGAGCTGATGAAATCCTGCCCGATAGAAATCGGTCAGGCAGCTGAAATGATTGCCGGCGCGCTGCTCAGGGGTGCTCGGGGTAATTCCGGCGTTATTCTATCATTGCTTTTTAGAGGACTTGCCCGTTCATTGAAGGGGAAAAAGACAGCAAACGCATCCGAGTATGCATTTGCCATGAGCGAGGGTGTTAATGCCGCGTATAAAGCCGTTATGAATCCATCCGAAGGCACTATCCTCACTGTGTCCAGGCTCGCCGCCGACGCTGCCGCCAGCGCAGCCGAGATGGAAACCGATATTGAAATGGTTTTTAATATTGCAATTACGGAGGGTCACAAAGCCCTTGCGGAAACAATCAATCAAAACCCTGTACTCAAGAAGGCCGGCGTAATAGATGCCGGAGGCAAAGGATATATGATCATACTGGAAGCGATGCTTGCCTCCATGCGCGGCGACACTATTGTATTTACCGAAGATGAAGCGGGAAGTGCAGCTGCGAAAGAAAAAGCGATCTTTTCTGAGTTTTTGACCGAAGATATCACCTTCGGTTATTGTACCGAATTTATTGTCAACCGCGAAACCGAGAAAAACCCAAGTGACCTACGAAATTTCCTTGGCAACCTCGGCGACAGCCTCGTTTTGGTGGAAGACGACCATATCATAAAAGTACATGTCCATACGGACCGGCCGGGCGACGTGCTGACCGAAGCGCTTACTTATGGCAGTCTTTTAACGATAAAGATTGAAAATATGCGAGAGCAGCATACCGAAACAATTGCAAATCAAGCAGCGGTAAACGATGAAGAGGCCGAAACAGAGCATGTCATTGCCGAACCCGAGAAGCCCATCGGCGTCGTAGCCGTCTGTGTCGGCGAGGGTGTTGAAGCGGTATTTATGGATCTTGGCGCAGACATGCTTGTTTCGGGCGGTCAGACAATGAACCCTTCTATTGAGGACATTCTGCTGGCGATTAACAAAACACCCGCAGAAACGGTTTTCGTCCTTCCGAACAATAGGAATGTTGACATGGCGGCCCGACAGTGCATTCATATGACCGAAAAAAATGTCATTGTGATTCCTACCGAAACGGTTCCACAGGGAATTTCGGCTATGCTGGTACTGGATCCCGAAGGTGAAGCGGAAACAAACACAACGAATATGACCGCCGCCATATCTGCTGTTCATACAATCTCTTTGACATATGCCGCCAGAGACTCGGTTGTCGACAATACGGAGATCAGAGAAGGTGATTATCTGGCGCTGTTGGAAAACAAGCTGCTTTGCACCAAAAACGATTTCTTTAATATACGCGATGTCATTACCGAGACTATAAAAAACTTTGAACCTGAATTTGTGACGATCTTCTACGGCTGCGATGTTTCAGAGGAACAAGCCGGTGATCTCTCTGCCCATTTGGCATCATGCCTGCCCCAGGCTGAGATCACTACCGTAAACGGTGGGCAGCCGATTTATTACTATATGATATCTGTCGAATAATCGCTAAAAGAAAGAGCAGTTGCGAAATGTATAAAACGCATTTCGCAACTGCTCTTTCGCATTTTTCCGAGGCATGTGATCGGCATACTTTTATTTGGATTAATTGACGGTAAAAAGCCTTCTAAACCTATCACCGGTACAAACAACTTGAGGGACTTTTGCCGATATAATGATCGTGCTTCTCATCATTCATCCAAAACTTTGCCGTCAATGGATAGTGTTACAATCTGCCAAGGAATCATCTTTCCGCTGTTCTTCAGCGCAGTCTTAACCGCTGCCGTAATTCCTCCGCAGCAAGGTACTTCCATTCGCACAACCAAAACGCTGCGGATATCGTTGTTTTTCAGGATTTCCGTCAGCTTATCCGCATAATTACCCTGATCAAGCTTCGGGCAGCCGATTAGTGTAACGCGGTTTTTCATAAACTTGTTGTGAAAGTCTCCGAATGAAAACGCCGTACAGTCCGCGGCTACAAGCAAATTCGCATTATGAAAATACGGTGCGTTTACAGGAACCAGCTTCATTTGAACCGGCCACTGATTTAGCCTGCTTTCAGGTCTGTTATCTGTTGTCTCAACAGGCTTCACCTGCGGTTTTTCAAATGATAGCGCTTTTCTACCCGGACAGCCTTGATGCGCTTCTTCCTGCGCTTTTTTTGCCATATGCGCTTTAACGGCCGCTTCGTCAAATGCAGCAGCTTCACGTTCCTCAAATCCGATTGCGCCTGCAGGGCATACGGGCAGGCAGTCCCCAAGCCCGTCGCAGTAGTCGTCCCTCAGCAGCTTTGCCTTACCGTCAATGATGCCGATAGCACCTTCATGACAAGCTTGCGCACAAAGGCCGCAGCCGTCGCACTTGTCTTCATCTATTTTAATCACTCTTCTGATCATTTTATATCCTCCTTCAAGTATCTGTAAAAAAGCTATCAACACTTGCTTTCTTGACTTTGTGTTATCATTTTACTATACTCTAGAAGATCGTTTCGTTGTTTTTACAATGAAATATGGTTTTTTTGTGGGTTTGAATAAACAGGCAAAGCTGATGATCTTCGGTGGGCTAAATTACAGTTTATACAGAAAACGGAGGCCTTGTATGTCCGTATTGCTTCAAAATCAATTGAAAAACCGGCTTTCGTTTTGGGAGAAGCTTACCCTTCAGCAGAAGGAGGTTTTACTGGCAAAGTCAAAGCTCGTCAGTTTTACTGCAGGAGAGCATGTCCACGGTGGTGATACGGACTGTCTTGGTGTACTGTTGGTTATTTCCGGACTTTTACGCTCGTATTTGCTCTCCGAGGACGGTAAAGAAGCTACAATATATCACTTAAAGCCAAATGATGCCTGCCTGCTCTCCGCATCCTGCATACTGGAAGCCGTGACTTTTGAAGTTCATATCGATGCCGAGGAAGATACCCAGGCTGTTTTAATACCATCTGACATATTCTCCGAGCTTTCCGACTCCAATATCCATGTCGAAAACTATTCGTACAAAAAAATAACCGAGCGGTTCGGCGATGTCATTTCGGCAATGGAGCGCATGCTTTTTATGAGCCTTGAACAGAGGATCGCGGCTTTTTTTATTGACGAAATATCCCGGAACAACAGCAGCTATATTCATCTTACGCACGAACAGATTGCCCGGGCCATCGGGAGCGCACGCGAAGCGGTAAGCCGCATTTTGAAACAGATGAGTATGGCGGGCACCATTGAGCTATTTCGCGGCGGTCTTCGGGTTATCAATAAGGCATTTTTGTATCAATTGATTTAAGACAATTGTGTGACCCGGTGATCACAAAACGCTTCTCAGATACCTGCCGGTATGCGAAGCCTCGACTTTTGCAACCTGCTCGGGCGTACCTTCGGCGACGATATAGCCGCCATTGCTGCCGCCTTCCGGCCCAAGGTCAATCAGATAGTCCGCAGACTTGATTACGTCAAGATGGTGCTCGATCACGATGACCGAATGCCCGATATCGACCAGCTTATACAAACAGTCCAGAAGCTTCTGGATGTCGGACAAATGCAGTCCGGTGGTGGGTTCATCTAAAATGTACAGATTATGCGCGCCTTTTTTGATTTTGGCAAGCTCATAGGCCAGCTTGACCCTCTGCGCCTCGCCGCCGGACAATGTTGTCGAGCTCTGGCCGAGGCACATATAACCGAGCCCCAGCTCGTTCATGATCTTAAGCTTATGGTGCAAATACCTGTGGTCTTTAAAAAAGACCAACGCTTCCTCCACCGTCATATCCAGAATATCTGCGATGCTTTTACCCAGGTACTTGATTTCCAACTCCTCGCCGGAAAAGCGCATGCCCTTGCACACCGGGCAGACCGTCTCGATATCCGCCATGAACTGCAGATTGGTCACGATGATTCCGTCACCCGTGCAGTGTTCGCATCTTGTGCCGTTGGCGTGTGTCAGGCTGAAATCCAGAGCCCTGTAGCCCCGGTCAACAGCCTCGGGCTGCGCTGCGAACAGCTCCCTGATCTTGTCGTAGAGGCCGATATAGGTCGCGGGATTGGACTTGCTGTTTCGCCCGATGGGCGTCTGGTCTATGTTGATCACATTGTTTAAATGCGTCGCACCAAACAAATAATCATGCTCCCCGGCTTCGATTCGCGCGCCGGTCATATTGATCTTCAGCTGCTTATAGAGGATCTCGTTAATCAACGAGCTTTTCCCCGATCCGGACACACCCGTCACGCAGACAAAAACGCCCAACGGGATATCGAGGTCAATGTTTTTCAGGTTGTTCTCCCTTGCCCCCTGGATTGAAAGGAACAGGTCGCCGAGATTCCTGCGCTTTTTCGGAACGGGTATTTCAGCCTTTCCCGACAGATACCGGCCTGTCGGCGACGACGCTTCTTTCATGATATCTCCAGCCATACCGCAGGCGACGATGTTTCCGCCGTGAATACCCGGCCCCGGGCCGATTTCTATGATATGGTCGGCGCTTTTTATGGTTTCCATATCGTGCTCGACAACGATCACCGTATTTCCGATGTCCCGCAGCTTTTTGATCGTATCGATAACTCTGCAGGAATCTCTGGGATGCAGCCCGATGCTGGGTTCGTCCATCACATAGAGCATCCCCATCAGCTCGCTGCTGATCTGCGTGGACATTTTTATCCTCTGCATCTCCCCGCCGGATATACTGTCGCTCCTTCGGCTTAAGGATATGTAGTACAACCCGATGTCGATAAGCAGCCTTAGACGCGTTTTTATTTCGCCGATGATCGTACTTACCACGTCGCGGTTTTCTTCCTCAAATTCCAGAGTCTCCAAAAACGCACAAAGCTCCGGTAGCTGCATTTTGCACAGCTGATCGATGTTCAATCCACCCACCGTGACCTGAAGCCGTTGTTTTTTGAGCCGCGCGCCATTGCACTCGGGACAAATTTTCTCGATCATGCAATCCTTGACGAAGGAAGGTTCGTATGCTTCGGCGGTTGTGGTCCTGCGCATGTAGTTTTTGTGCCAGCTTTCCAGCTCATGCACAAAGCCCCAGAAGGGACGCTCACGCCCGGTAATCCAATTGGTTTTCGTTGAAAACGGCGGATTGAGCATTTTGACCGGTTCTCCCTTGGTTCCGTAAAACAGCAGGTCGATGATATGATTTGGAAGCTTGTGAAACGGGGTATCCAAGCTGAAATTATATGCTTTGGACAGGCTGTAGAGTTGTACGGCACGGTAGCTGTCCTTGTTTGAAGGGTTGTAAACCGTATTTTTTAATGCGCCCTTGCTTATGCTCTTTTCGGGTGCGACCACCAGGAACCGGGGCTCCACCACATAGGACAGCCCTGCTCCGAGACAGGTATTGCATGCGCTGTTCGGCGTATTGAAGGAAAAGTGAAACGGCTGCATTTCGCACAGCGTAAAGTGATGCCTTGGGCAGCCGAACCCTTCGTAAAATCCGGACGGCGCATTACCGCTCAATACCTCGACCTTGATGATGATGTCCTCGTCCAGCGAGGGCATTGCGGCTTCGATGGTCTTCGTCAGCTGGATGTATGAGTCGTTTTTCAGCGTAAACCGGTCGATCACCAGCTCGATATGATAGGATTTTGTCTCGTCCAGTTCCTTTTTTTCGGCTAACGAAAACGGCTCGCCGTCCACCAGCAGATTCTTATACCCTTTTTCCCGCAGATTGTGAAACGTAAAATCGTAATCCTCACCGTATATTTTATATACCGGCGCGCGCAGCTCCACCACGGTCTCCTTCGGCAGCGAGGAGATATGCTCCGCGATGCGCGCGGCGGTCATCTGCTTCAGCGGATGGCCGCATTCCGGGCACTGCCCGATCCCGGCCGTCGAAAAAAGCAGCCGCAGATAGTCGTTGATGTCCGTTACGGTCCCTACCGTCGAGCGCGGGTTGTTGTTGCTTTTTTTCTGCTCGATCGCAATGACCGGTGAAAGGCCTCTTACCGAATCCACCTTCGCCTTTTTCAGCTGGCTGATCCGGCTTTTGGCAAAAGTCGATATCGAATCGAGAAAGCGCCTCTGTCCTTCCCCGTATATGACATCAAAAGCCAAAGACGACTTACCTGACCCGGATACGCCGGTGATGACGGTCATCTTGTCGCGCGGGATCTCCACCGAGGTGTTTTTGAGGTTGTTTTGTTTTGCGCCGGTTATTTCAATTGTTGTTCGTACAGACATAAATACAGTCTCCTCGTCCCGATTCAGTTGCTCAGCTTTTCAATCAGCTCAATAATCTGCGCCTTTGTACCGGATATCAGGTTGACGCCCACCGGCCTCCTCCGTTTCCTGCTGATCGCCGAGATATGGCATTCATGGATAAGCCCGTCGATGAGCCGCATTTTCTCCGCCGCGGTTTTCGCGCTTCCCCATTCGTCTATAAAACGATCGGAAACCGCAGACGCGGCGCCTCTGGGCATGTTGTCCTCGTGGAAGGATTTTCGGTAAGCGTGATATGTATACACCTTGCCGCATTTACAGGTATGAACGCCCGGTCCGGTCATGATTTCTTCGCAGGAAAGACATTTGATTTTCCCGGTTTCCATCAGGTCGTATATCTCTTTGGAGGATACGTTATTCACGCATTTAAAGCCGCTGCGCCCGTAGGTGTAAACCCAGCCCTTCTCCTTAGTAAACCTCGGAAGCACATACCCAAGGTTATATGTTATATGAAGGATTTTGTTGAATTCCGTGAACGCTTCAAATGCGCTATTACTTAGAAAAGCCCGGATATGCTCCATATCCGGCTTATTTGATTTACCGCATGCGTCGATCCACTGTTTCACCTGTCCGCCCCTCAAAAGCGTCTTGATTTGACACGGTTTGTGTCATCCCACATAGAGATAGCCGATTTCCTCGACGGTTGCTTTGCTTTTCGGCGTCAGTCGAATTGTTTTTGATACCTTCTCGATGATCCCCTTCTCGGCAAGAAAGTCGAACACATAGGAAAGCGCGTCGCCGGCTGAATGAGAATGCTTGTTGATCATCGTCATGGTCTTCAAATCCCGATCCGACAGGTATTCAACGACAGGCTGTTTCAGTACGTCGATATTCCGGGTCAGATAATCGTCGATCTTATGGATTGTCGCCAGGATTTCTTCTTCGCTTAGACGACGGGACATCGGATCGAGATAAAAGGGCCTCATCAGCTCCGGATTTTGTGTAAGCGCTTTTTGAATGCCGTTTCGGGAAAACGGAATGCCTTGTAAGCACAGCTCCGTGTTCGCGACGGATTCCGCGGCCATCAACAGGAAATACTGCGCATAAAGCGGGTCTTTTCTTGCCTTGACCCATTTGAGGCTTTTTGCCCTGAAATGCAGAAGATCGGCCGCGATACGAAGAGCGGTCAGCGGAATGTCGCCGATGCCGATGCTTTTAATTTCTTCAAAGCATTCATAAAGGCTGTCGTCTGTTGTGTACACAAGCTGCGCATTGGAAAAGTAAGCCTGCGTAAACGACCCCCCGAGCGAGCCGGAGCTTTCCAGATAACGCTTGAATTTGCTCCTTGGCGCGAGTTCGACGCTCAGCGTAATCCCGTCTTCAATGATACAGTACGCGTAATTGTCGATTTTCTGGTCCCGGATAATGACTGTGATATCAATATCGCTTTTGTCCCAGACCACATCGTAGGAAAGGCTCCCGCAGACAACCACGGCGATTACGTTGATATCGTTCCGGACCTTCTCCACAAAGCTGTCCACCGCTTTCATGTACCGCCGCCTGTACGCCGTTTGTGTTTGTTCATCCATTTTTACTCACCGCCCGCAAAAAAGAGTTGATAGAACAATTGTTCTGTGGTAGAATTATACACATACCGGTTTTTCAATACAGGACAAAAATTGCTGACCTTAAGCATCCAGAAGGGAAAAATTGAAATACCGGCTACCTTCCTATAAAATCGGTTACGGATCAAAATGCTTATCGCTGCCGGGGTTCAGCGTGAAAAACCTTTCATACACGGAAGAAATCGATTTGGCCGCCAAATATGACGGCGGCCATTTGCTCAATCGATTTTTCCTGACTATTTGCGCTGCCGCTTCGCGGCAGAATGGATGGTTTTTATGGACAATTACCTGATGGAGACGATCAAAAGCACAACCGCGTTTATCGAGGATCACCTGCTTGAGGATCTGAATCTGGATATGATCTCGGAGAATGTAAACATCTCGAAATTTCATCTTCTCCGGATCTGGAAAGGAGCCACAGGTACGAGCCTGATGGAATACGTGCGCAGGAGAAGAATCGCACTGTCTTTAAGCGACCTTCTTAATCAGCGCAACAGCATAGAATTCATTTCCTCGAAATACTCTTTTGGCTGTGACCGAACCTACAACAGGGCGTTTAAGGACGAATACAACACGACTCCGGCGAAATGGCGCAGAAACCCCTGTCTGCTGAAAATACTGGACCGGTTCAACGCCGAGTTTTTAAACTGCGTCGGAGAAGGCGTTGCCCATCTGTGTACAATTAACGTTTTGCCCGACTTTTCGATCGCGGGTTATGCTTATACGATCGATAACGGCGACAACGGCGAAACAGCAAACCGGTACGCGGTGGATTTTTTCAAAAACAGCCGGCAGAAGGTCTTCAATCCGGTGCAAAAGGACGTTTATATCGGATTTTCGTGCGGTTCGGAAAATTCATGCGGCTCTATGCTTTATCTTCCCTCCGTTCAGGTCGGCCACAAAAGCATCGTGCCGCCGGATATGACTGTGAAAATGATCAAATCCCACAAATACGGCGTTTTTACCTATATGGGCCTTCACCGCCCCGAAGAAATCTCAAAAAAGAAGCTGCGGGAATTATTGTATATTGTTCATCACAAATGGATGCCCACCGTCGCGTTTGATCCGATAGAGCCATTCAGCTTCGAGTACATAGACTACGCTAAGTGCAGCAGGTATTACTGCGAATGTCAGCTGTATTTTCCGATCTCGGCGCTTTGAGAATCCTTTATATGAAAACCGTTCCGGCCGCCAAACAGGCGGCCGGTTTAACTTTTCTGAACGACAGTTAAAACGCGTTATAGTATTGATCGGACGGAAAAGCTTGTAATTTCTCCCAGATTCAAGTATGCTTTTATCGCCGTCTTCCATAATCTGTATCCTCGGCCCTATGCCGGTTCATAGATTGTTATATAAAGCATTCATAAGGAGAGCAAATCATGAGAAAGCTATCGTTTTTGTTCATCATTTCCTTTCTCCTTGCGCTGTTTACCGGATGCGGAGGTGAGCCTCCGACGCCAAGCCCAAGCGGCGGCGGGAGCGAATCACCCGGCCTTGTCAGCCCGACCGTGACGCCGTTACCTGAAGAGCGGCAGGAAAAGACCGAAGACGGCGAATCCATCCTGTACATCGGCGCTTCTCGGACGGCAATTATGATATCGAGGAAGCTTTTTCACGGCTGGAGCAGGCCGTATGGGCTTTCAATGTAAAAAACAAGGAATTTGATGCGCAAATAATTGATTACGGCGACGCGTCCGCGCCTGAGGCGTTTTATCGGTCGAATACGGATATCATCACCGGGAAAATCCGGATATGCTCCTCACCCACGGGATGCCGGCGGAGCGCTATGCGACCCTTGGACTGCTCTATGACATGAGCGACTGACTGGATCCGTCGGAGTTTTTCACCGGGCCGCTTGAATCAATGCGCATGGACGGCAAGCTGTACGAGGTTTCGCCGGGAATTACGGTTACGGGTTTTTACGGGCTTTCTTCCAATCTGGGATGTTCCGGTGAGCTGTCGCTGGATGAGCTGTATACGGCGTGGGAGCGTTTCAATACCGGCAGTGAAAAAGCGTTTATCGAAGGCTTTTCTAATGGGCTTATTTGTCTGCTACTGATCTCTTCGGCGGAATCAATATTTGTCGATGTAAGCAAGTCGACCTGCAGTTTCGACAGTCCGGAATTCATCAACCTGCTTGAATTTAGTAAAAAATTGCCCGATGAACCGGAAGCTTTGCATATTGATGCTGATATCTCCGATTTATCGGGCTCCCCGATGAGTCAGCTTTTGTCAATGCCCGACATACATTATGCAGTCAGCGTGAAAGAAGGAGAATCCCTGCTTGCGATGATGTCGTCTTCACGGGTATGGGGAATTCCGTATGCGCCTCATGCGCTTATGAAATTGATTCTCGACGGTAGGGATGTCACATTTGTCGGGATACCCGGCGCAGACTTGGCTTCGGTATATATGGAATTCCCAGTTGCGGTTTCGAGGAATTCTTGCAATTTATTGACGAAGCGCGGTTACCCGTAAACACGCCAATCGCATCTTATATCCCGCCGTATAGCCGATCCAATTTATCCGCTGCGGCGGAAAATCAAGCACCGCCGTTCTCTTCGTTTGTCAATCCGATCATCGTGGAGGAGGTCCAGAAGTATTTCGCGGGCGCTCAGGACGCTGCAAATACAGCAGAACACATTCAGGGCGGTACAGCACTTATCTTGAAGAGCAAAAAAACGGGTAAACCGCTATGCCGGATTGCTTTTGAAGACGGTAAAAGGCGGCGCCCGGACACAGCCGGTTGCCGCCTTTTACCATTCGCCATGGGAACAACACTTTTGGGAGACATATCTTTATCATCAGAGAGGAATCTGCATTCGCTGCCGCACTGCGATTATACGGCCAGCATCTTGAGAATCTCGCTTTTTGGGCGGGCGCCGACCATCTTGTTTACGACCTTTCCGTCTTGTACAACAGCCAGGGTCGGAATACTCATCACACCGAACTGCTGCGCGATCTCCGGCTCTTCGTCCACATTGACCTTGCAAATCTTTGCGTTTTTCACCTCAGAGGACAACTCCTCGATAACCGGAGCGATCATGCGGCAGGGGCCGCACCAGCTGGCCCAGAAATCGATGAGCACGGGTACCTTCGAATCCATGACCTCCTGCTTGAAGGTCTGTTTTGTTACATTGATTGCCATACCTGACACTCCTTTATTATATATCATT
>JAAYJC010000085.1 GCA_012523085.1 Clostridiales bacterium | reverse complement strand
CGCTAGTCCAGACATACGGCTGGTCGCTAGTCCAGACGTTTGTAAGGGAGGTAAGGATGTCCGGTAAATTATATGTGGTTGCAACCCCTATAGGCAACGCTTCCGATATCACACTGCGGGCTATAGATGTGCTTGGAAGTGTCGATTTGATTGCGGCTGAGGACACGAGAACCTCCGCGCAGCTTTTGGCAATGCATAATATCCATACCAAAACGGCCGCATATCACAAGTTCAACGAAACCCAATCCGTCGATCGTTTTATCAGTCTGCTGCTTGATGGGTCAGATATCGCATTGATTACCGATGCCGGTACACCCTGCATCTCAGATCCCGGTTATGTTCTAATTGACAAAGCAGTGCAGGAAGGCATTCCTGTCATCGGCATAAGCGGGCCTTGTGCGGCGATAACAGCGCTTTCTGTATCCGGCTTTAATACAGTATCCTTTTCCTTTTACGGCTTTCTGCCGAGAGGGAAAAAGGATCTGGCCGATGTCCTCATGCGCGTGAAAACCGAATACTCACCCGTTACCGTTTTTTACGAGTCGCCGAAACGGATCATGAGTACGATGCAGCTGCTTTCAGAAATCATGCCGTCTTATGATATATGCCTCTGCAACGATCTCACAAAGCTGTTTGAGCGCATCTACAGAGGAAAGCCCTTTGAAATCCTCAATGAACTTCGCAACAATGCAAACGCGCAAAAGGGTGAATATACCTTGATCCTCCGTCGTACCGAGATAATGGAAACGAAGACCGAAGAGGATATCTCGGTGGAGGCGAAGCTTCTGGATACGATGCTCAAGGAAAGCTGTACGCTGAAAGATGCCGTGTCGATTTGTGGTAAAGATAAAAACCGGTCGAAAAATGAGGTTTATGCCGCTTCCTTGCGGCTAAAGGAGCTACTCAAGTCAATAGGTAGTTCCGAATGGGAATAATATCGATATCCGATAATAAGCCCATTCAGCCTTTTTTCTTCTTTTCTCTTATGATATAAAGACAAGTCTGACACTGTAAAGTGTTGTGACTTGTCTCTTGTTATTTGTGTCTTTTTGATTAATCTGTATACCCTTCAACAACCAGTACATACTCGCCCTTAGCCGGCTTATCATATTTGCTCTTCGCGTTAAAAAGCGTTGTTGAAAAGCAATCTTCACCCGGCTTCGTCAGGTCTCTCAGTATGATTACCTTTCGATCTCCAAAGGCATCCGACATATCTGCAATCGTTGCTTTCAGTTTTCGCGAGACCTCATAAAAAATCATGGTCCTGCGCTCGTTCTTCAGTCCCTCAAGGTGCTCATACCGGCTCTTTTTCGCTTTCGACAGAAAACCTTCGAATGTAAATCTGCCCGTTTGAAGCCCCGATACGGTTAGAGCGGCAATCGCAGCGCAGGGACCCGGCACGCTGACAACGCGAATTCCAAGTGCAAGGCATGCCCTGACATAATATTCACCGGGGTCGGCAATCGCCGGCGAACCCGCGTCGGAAATAAGCGCGCAGCTTTCTCCCTGATTAAGCCTTGTCATGATCTGTTTTGTGATCTGCAGCCTGTTTGATCCGAAACATTCGATGATGGGCTTCTCGATACTAAGCCGCCTTAACAAAACATTCGCCGCTTTGATGTGCTCACAAGCGATGAAATCAACATCAGACAGTGTTTTTATGGCACGCAAGGTAATATCGCCATCGTTACCAATGGGCGTCGAAACGAGATAAAGCGTGCCCGGCATCAATATCCTTCCCTTCTGTAGATTTTCCTGATCTCTCTGCTTTCAGATCCGTCGTCATTTGATAAAACCAGGGACGGCATAATATTAAGTCCCGGCCTACCGCCTCTTTTCCCCTCACAAAGCACCAGTGATGGAATACTGTCCGGTCTATTTAAAACAAGCCGAACCCTTTTCGGCTCTATTTTAACCGCCGACATGGCAACAAACAGCTCGCTGAGTCGTTCCGGCCTGTAAACGACAGCAAACCGCCCGCCCCATTTCAGAATATACGACGCTGCCCTCACAACATCGTCCAGCGTGCACAGCCTCTCATCTCTTGCCATCGCAATTGCTGCATTTTCCGCGCTTTTTCCGCTGTTTATCTGAAAATACGGAGGGTTTGCCGTGACCAGATCATAATATCCGGCTTTCAGCGTTTCTTTATACATTCGGATATCCCCGTGCATGATGTTTGCATTCACGCTGTTTAGCGCAATATTCTTTTGAGCCAAGGCGGCCGCGTCTTTGGAAATATCGATCGCATCGATTTGCGCGTCAGGCAGTCTTGTGCCGATAAGTACCGGTAAAATCCCCGCTCCACAGCCAATGTCGAAGACGGTTTTTGTCCCGCTCAGATTAACAAAGTCTGCTAAAAACACAGAGTCGGAACCGAGCTTGAATACACCTGTCTCCTGCACAAATACCGGTCCGCCGGGCCATAATTCGTCCATTTTATCCACTAAACCACCCCCCCATGGCATTTATGCAAAACGAAAAAAAATAAAAGCCCGGAAGCCGGGTAAGCGTTCCAGGTCTTTTATTATTGTTCACTTACTCGGAAACGATTGCGCTGGCCGGGCAGTTTGCTTCGCAAGTTCCGCAATCTACGCATTCATCAGGATTAATGGTGTATACGTTGTCCGCTTCGGTTATACAATCGACAGGACAGTTGTCCTTGCATGCTCCGCAGCTTACGCAATCATCCTTGATGATTTTATATGCCATTCTCTATGTACCTCCATAAAAACATGATACTTGGATTTTACCATGAAATTATGAAAAATCAAATGATAAATTTGCTTTTCCGTCAATTTGTTTGCAACCGCCCAATTACGGACATAATACAGCTAAAGAAAATCAAAGTAAAATTAAGTAATTATACGAAAACAGGAGTTATTCCAAGCTATTATCATTTTGATACCGATAATTGGTCAGTGTTGGTCAAATCGGTTCTTGCGATAAATGGAAGCGAACTATATCATATAGTCAGAGATGGTCAAATAATACTGTGGCGATCGAAGAACAGCATATTCATGTACTGGTTAATAAGCTTCGTCTTTTCGTCCGCCGGAAATGGAGTGATATGCGATGGGCATGAGCGATATCATCGCCAGTTTTATCAAGGATATATTGGATCAGACAAACGGTATTGCGGAGCTTCAGCGATCGGAGCTTGCCGAGCGTTTTAAATGTGTGCCAAGTCAGATCAATTATGTCATATCGACCAGATTTTCACCTGAACATGGGTATATTGTTGAGAGCAGACGCGGAGGCGGCGGTTACATACGCATATCCCGCGTAGCCGGAACGAAGAAGCAGCTGGTCATGCAGATGATCAACGCTGCGGGCTATGAGCTGGACGTATCTACTGCTTCGGCGTTCGTTTCAAATGCATTCAATAACGACTTAATCGACCGCCGTGACGCAAAGCTGATTATGGCCGTATTGGGTGATAACGCGCTGAAGGCGATTCCCACCGAGCTGAGAAACAGCGCCCGGGCCGACATCTTCAAGCATATTATGATCAATCTTATTGCATAGCGGCGCATAAACTATGCTTAGTAACAAACGCCGCAGCGCGAGTCGATTAACGGCTCAGTGCCGGAGAAAGGATAGGGGTAGCATCATGTTATGTCAAAACTGCGGCAACAACGAGGCCGAGTATCATTATAAAACAAACATAAACGGAGAAGTCAGGCAGCTGCACCTGTGCAAGGAATGTGCCGCAAAACTGAGCGGCGGCAGCCCGCTCAAGCTGCCTCAGGTCAATTTCTTTAACGCATTTTTCACGGATCTGCTCGGCGCTTCGAGGCGTAACCCAAGTGATTCCAGGCAGTGCCCGCTCTGCGGTGCAACAGAGCGTTCAATCCTCAGTACGGGCAAGGTCGGGTGTTTTCAGTGCTACGACACATTTTGTGATATGCTAACGCCTTTTATAAAGAAAATTCACGGAAACGCCATACATCAAGGTAAGGCGCCAAGCTCAGCCGGACCGGAAATCAAACGTCTTCGGGAGATTGAATCACTTAAACGTGAGCTTGATTCGGCAGTTAAAACAGAGGATTTTGAGAGGGCCGTCATTCTGCGCGACAAGATAAGAGAATTAGAAGGAAGCGAAGCGGTCTGATGGATTATGATTTTTATACCGCCGTTTGCGGCAGAATGGGGGATTAGCATGAACTGGTATGAAGATATGGGTGAATACGGCGATATCGCCGTTTCTACGCGTGTCAGGCTGGCAAGAAACCTCAAAGCATACCCTTTTCCGGGGAGGATGTCCGAACAACAGGAGAAGGAATTGCTGGACAGTATCTCATCTTTTTTGACCGGTACGGCGGGAGGTTCCGCGTTCCGCTTCGTGAATATATCTGATCAGGATCCAATTACGGTCGGTTCTATGGTTGAACACCACCTGATCTCACCGGAGCTTGCGATCAAACGCGGAAAGCGCGGCGTTGTGTTATCGGAAAACAACAGTGTTTGCATTATGATCAACGAAGAAGACCATTTACGCATACAATCCATAATAAGCGGTTTAAATCTCAAAGACTGTATGATCACGGTAAGCAGGCTCGATGATCTGCTGGACGGCAGCTTTCATTATGCCTGGAGCGATCAGCTTGGCTACCTGACCCACTGCCCGACGAACCTCGGAACCGGGTTACGTGCCAGCGTCATGCTTCATCTACCGGCGCATACCGAGACGGGCGATATCCGCGCACTGGTTTCAAACCTCGGAAAGCTGGGTTTCGCGGTCAGGGGTCTTTATGGAGAAGGTTCAAAGGCTGCCGGATCACTGTATCAGGTTTCCAATCAGATGACACTTGGCTTATCGGAATCCGAAACCGTTGACAGGCTGGATGAAGTCGTCAGAAACACAATCGAGCGAGAACGTACATTAAGAAAAATCATAAGTGAAAAAAACCCCGTATACCTAGAGGACAGAATATGGCGTGCATATGGGATCCTCTCCCACTGCAGACGCATCACAGGAGAGGAAGCGATGAACCTGCTCTCCGATCTGCGTACCGGGGTTGCTATGGATCTACTGAAAAACATACCGCTATCGGAACTGAACAAATTGATCCCTGATATCCAATCCAACAGCATCTGCAGCACAGAAGGCAAGCCCCTGAGCGAGCCGGCCCGGGACATAAAAAGAGCCGGTCTGATCCGGGCATTACTGAAGAAAGAAAGCTGAGGTTATGAACATGAGATATGAAGATAGATTTACAGAAGGGGCGAAAAACGTCCTGAACATTGCATACAACGCCGCTGCGGAACTGGGACACAGTTATGTCGGCAGTGAACATATTCTTCTCGGCTTTGCCCGTGAAGGCAACGGGGTTGCAGCGAAAACGCTTAAAAATCATGGCCTGGTCGCCGAGAAGGTCATGGCTTTGATTGAAAACAATGTCGGCAGAGGCGCCTCCGGTCAGGAACCTAACCAGGGTCTGACGCCGCGCGCAAAGCGAATCATCGAACGCGGTGTATCAGAGGCCGCAAGGCTTGGTCACGGTTATGTCGGAACAGAGCACCTTTTGATGGGCCTGCTTCGTGAGTACGACTGCCTCGGCGCGAGACTCATTGCATCCTCAGGCGTCGATTTAAACAAGGTTTATACCGACCTGCTCTCCTCGTTTGGCAATGATATCAGCCAGCAGTCTCCACCCTTTCAAGGGTCAATGGGGCCGATGGGGCCAATGGGCCCAATCGCATCTCCCCCCAAATCCTCCGGCAGGCGATCGGATACAAAAACCCTGGATCAATTCAGCCGCGATCTTACCGATGCCGCTGCCAAAGGATCTTTAGATCCGGTCATCGGCAGAGATAACGAAATACAAAGAGTCATCCAGATCTTAAGCCGACGCACCAAGAACAACCCCGTGCTCATCGGAGAACCCGGTGTCGGAAAAACAGCTATCGCAGAAGGGCTGGCTCAGAAGGTTATTGCCGGAGATGTGCCGGAGAACCTGCGGGGCAAAAGAATTGTTACGCTTGACTTGTCCGGCATGGTGGCAGGCACGAAATACAGAGGCGATTTCGAAGAAAGAATCAAGACCGCTTTAGAGGAAGTCCAGAAGGCCGGTAATGTGATATTGTTCATTGATGAGATGCACACAATCATCGGGGCAGGTGCGGCCGAAGGTGCGATTGACGCTTCAAATATCATCAAGCCGGCACTTGGACGCGGAGAGATCCAAGTCATTGGCGCGACAACACTGAATGAATACCGCAAGCATGTCGAAAAAGACGCGGCACTGGAACGCCGTTTCCAGCCCGTGACGGTCAATGAACCGTCTGACGAGGAATCGGTTTTGATTCTGTACGGTCTGAGAGACAAATACGAAGCGCACCATAAACTGAAAATAACGGACGAAGCGATAAAAGCCGCTGTTACGATGTCCCAGCGCTACATCAACGACAGATTCCTGCCTGACAAGGCAATCGATCTCATTGATGAAGCCGCCTCTCGCGTACGCATGGAGAGCCTTACCGCTCCGCCTGATTTAAAGGCGCTCGAAGGTAATCTGGAAGCGGTTACGAAGGAAAAAGACGAGGCGGTCAGGTCTCAAAACTTTGAGAAAGCGGCGAAAATGCGAGATGAAGAAAGTAAGCTCTCCGCACAGCTTCAGGAACTCCGCCAACGCTGGGAAACCACTGTAGTCGGAAGCCGCGACAGCGTAACACCTGAGGATATTGCCGCCGTGGTATCCGGATGGACCGGTATACCGGTCACCAGTCTGACAGAGGACGAAAGCAAACGCCTGCTTCGCATGGAGGAAATCATCCACAAACGCGTAGTTGGCCAAAATGAGGCCGTTGCTTCTGTATCCAAGGCGATCCGCCGAGGCAGAGTCGGTCTGAAGGACCCGAAGCGTCCCACCGGTTCGTTCTTGTTCCTTGGCCCGACGGGCGTCGGTAAAACCGAGCTGTGCCGCGCGCTTGCCGAAGCCATGTTCGGTGACGAAAATGCCATTATTAAGATCGATATGTCCGAATTCATGGAAAAACACACGGTTTCAAAGCTAATCGGGTCGCCTCCGGGCTATGTCGGTTACGATGAAGGCGGGCAGTTGACCGAAAAGGTGCGCCGCAGACCATACTCGGTCATTCTCTTCGATGAAATCGAAAAGGCGCATGAGGAAGTGTTCAACATTATGCTCCAAATCATGGAGGATGGTGTTTTGACCGATTCCCACGGACGAAAAGTCGATTTCAAAAATACTGTAATCGTGATGACCTCGAACGTCGGTGCAAAAAACATCACAGAAGTCAAAAAACCACTGGGCTTTTCCTCGACGGATACCGGTGGCGTTAAGAGCCAGACGGAGATAAAAAACAGTGTGATGGCCGAGCTCAGGCGCACCTTCAAGCCGGAGTTTCTCAACAGAATTGATGATACCATTGTTTTCCATCAGTTATCCAAAGAAGACATCCGGCAGATTGCCGGAAATATGTTCCGCGAGGTCGCTGCAAGGGTTTTTGCGCTAGGCATTACCCTTGAAGCAGACGATGAAGCGCTCGACATCCTTGCCGCGTCCGGCTTTGACCCGGTTTACGGTGCAAGACCTCTGCGTCGTACGATCCAAAATGAGGTTGAAGATTCGATCGCAGAAAAGTTACTGGAAGGCTTCTTTAAAGCCGATGACATCATAAGATTGAAAGCTGTCGACGGCAAGACGGAGCTCATAAAGGAAGTCGCAGAATAAATAGAATTAATCTCCGATAAATTGAAGAGCAGTATTACGATCTAAGGCCGTGCCTTCTCTCCGGGAGTCGGCATGGCCTTGGTGTTTGTTTATGTGATAGGAATTTGATGCATAACACCCGGTGCCTGCCCAGAGCCCGCTTAAGCAGGCTCTGGGCAGGCACCGGGAAATAACCATTTTCAAATCCGGCGGAATATGATAAAATCAAGTATGGGTTCTCAGGTAATCGGCCCATCTTTTATAGTAGTCTGAATTAAGATGTACGCCGTCCCAGGTCTCGTCAGCCGGCAGAAACCCGTCTTGATCGATAAATGCCGAGTGAATGTCGACATAAACGGCACGTTTATCCGCCGCCAGTTTTTCTATAGTCTCATTAAACAGCAAAACCCGATTTTTGGTAAACACGGTCGATCCGGAATCCTTCGCTTTGCTCACAGGTAAAATGCTTTGCAGGTAGATCACCGCATCTTTTTGATATTTCCTGATTAAGTCAATCAAAGACGCATAATCCGCATAATATCTTTCGCTGCTTGTACCCATCTGATTGATGCCGAGTAGAATATAAACTTTACCGAATCTGTTGTTTTTAAGTGCGTCAAGCAGCGTACAATTCGAACCGGAGGGCGTTTCAAATTCCGTTGTCCCGGCGCTGTACAGGGATACGCCGGTAGAATAATAGTAATTCGGTGTTTTCAGATCGCTGTACAGGGAAAGGCCATGGGTCAGAGAGTCGCCGATAAACATGGCGTCTGCAAACCAGTCGTCATCCACCGTGACAGAAAGCTTTGCTTCATCGATGGTAATCCTTTTGCTTTTATCCATAAGCCTGTGCATAATCTCGGCCCCTTCGGCCCTTGTCAAACCCTCTTCCCCTCTAAACGTGTCATCATCGTAGCCGCCGAGAATCCCGGCTGCGTAAGACCTGTATATATAATCCTTATAATAGGAAGGGATTGCGAAGCTGTCCTTAATATATCCGGCCATTCCGTCCGGAACGATAATGTCCTCTTCCAGCACTCTGTCCAGTACCCGGCTGACGATAAGCGCAGCGTTGAATCTGCATATCGGTTGATTGAGCTGATCTTCTGTGATGTTGAAAACCGTAATGACACCCTTTTCAAGCGCCGCGCTGTAGGCTGCATGATCCCATGACAGTTCACTTAGCATAAGCATGTCCGGATATAGAGCTGCGTTGATCATTTTCAGGAAATGAGCGACAGTAAGTGTTTTTTCCGGGTAAAACGATCCGTCCGGATACCCGTCGACAACGCCGCTTTCCGATAAGTTTGTGACTGATTCATAATACCAGTCGCTTAGCTTGACATCGGGATAACCGGCAGCTGAAATCTTTGGCATGAGGCTTGTCATCAAACAAAACAGCAGTATCATAACGATGGTTTTCAAAACTTTCATTTTCTGATCAGCCTCCTCCACAACAAAATAAAGTATAGTATTGCTGATGCCGTATTTCAAGCATAATTTGCAGAATATTGAGATTGCCGCAAACCTTGGGAGGTAAGTATGTCATTTGTTCATTTGCATGTCCACAGCGAATACAGCCTGCTTGATGGAGCCTGCAGGCTGGACAAGCTGGTTTCACGCGTAAAAGAGCTGGGACAAAACGCAGTCGCGGTCACCGATCACGGGGTCATGTACGGCGCGGTCTCCTTCTACAAGGAGGCATTCCGCCAAGGCATAAAACCGATCATCGGCTGTGAGGTGTATGTCGCGCCAAGACATATAAGTGATCGTGAATATGGCATTGACAACGATACCCATCATCTGGTCTTACTGTGTAAAAACGAAACCGGGTATAAGAATCTGTGCTATATGGTCTCAATGGGCTTTATCGAAGGCTTTTACAACAAACCCAGACTGGATAAAGGCCTGCTCAGGAAGCATTCCGAAGGGCTGATCGCATTATCCGCCTGCCTGGCCGGAGAGATTCCGAAGCTAATCGCACGCGGGGAATACAATGCTGCCAAAGAAAGTGCGCTTGAAATGTCGGAGATATTCGGAAAGGACAGTTATTATCTGGAATTGCAAGACCATGGACTTCCCGAACAACGCGAGGTAAACCTCGGGATCCTGCGCCTGCACAGAGAAACCGGTCTTAATCTGGTTGCAACAAACGATGCGCATTACATCGAAAAGGCGGACGCATATAATCAGGACATTTTGATGTGCATTCAAACGCAAAACACAGTTGACGAAACGGATAGAATCAAATTTGAAACTGATGAATTCTACATAAAATCTGAGAGCGAGATGCGCGCCTTGTTCCCGGACTATCCCGACGCATTCGACAATACGGTGAAAATTGCCGATATGTGCGACATGGATTTTGAGTTCGGAAACTATCACCTGCCTGAGTTTCAGCTCCCGCCGGGACAGGATAATCCCCGGGATTATCTTCGCCTCCTGTGTGAAGATGGCTTAAAAAAGCGGTATAAGGAGAAATACAACGAGTATTATCCGCGCCTTATCTATGAGCTCGACATGATCGATAAGATGGGTTTTACCGAATACTTCCTGATCGTCGGCGACTTTATGGCATTTGCGAAAAAAAGGAACATTCCGGTAGGCCTCAGAGGCTCTGCAGGCGGCTGTATCGTATCCTACTGTCTGGAAATTTCAGATATCGACCCTATTCGATACGGGCTGGTCTTCGAGCGATTTCTAAACCCGGAACGCATCAGTATGCCGGATATTGATATCGATTTTTGCGTCAACAGAAGAGGTGAGGTCATCGATTATGTCAGAGAAAAGTACGGCAGCGACCATGTAGCCCAGATTGTGACCTTCGGAACGATGGCCGCGCGTGCGGCTATTCGCGATGTGGCAAGGGCACAGGGAATCAGCTACGCAGATGCCGATATGGTAGCCAAGCTCGTACCCTTCGCTGTGAACATGAAGCTTTCCGATGCTCTGCGGTTATCCAAACCCTTAAATGAGCTTTACGAACGTGATGAAACGATGAAAAAGCTGATCGATACGGCGATGTCGCTGGAGGGCATGCCCCGGCATGCGTCCACTCACGCGGCCGGTGTTGTTATTACGAAGCGGCCTGTATACGAATATGTGCCGCTTTCCAAAAACGACGATATCATCGTTACACAATATCCAATGAATACGCTGGAAGAGCTCGGACTGCTGAAAATGGATTTTCTTGGGCTCCGGAACCTGACGGTACTGAGCGAAGCGGTCGAGCTTGTCCGAAAATCAAAGCCGGAATTTACGCTGGAAGATATACCCGAAGACGATAATGAGGTCTTTGAGATGCTTTCTTCCGGAAAGACCTCCGGTGTGTTTCAGATGGAAAGCACGGGTATGACCGGCGTATGCGTCGGCCTCAAGCCAAAAAGCATAGAGGATATAGCGGCCATCATCGCGCTCTACAGGCCGGGCCCGATGGATTCGATTCCGCGTTTTATCGATTGCAAGCATCATCCCGAACGTGTCAGGTACAAGCATCCGATGCTCAAAGAGATTTTAGACTCTACCTACGGCTGCATGGTCTATCAAGAGCAGGTAATCGAGATTTTCCGCAAGCTGGGCGGCTTTTCTCTGGGTCAAGCGGACATGATCCGCAGAGCCATGTCAAAAAAGAAACAGTCCGAAATCGTAAGAGAACGTCAGACGTTCATTTTCGGCGATGAAGCCCGGGGGATATGCGGTGCGCTGAACAATGGCATCAGCGAACAAATTGCCTCCGATATCTACGATGAGATTCTGGACTTTGCCAACTACGCATTCAATAAAGCCCATGCGGTGGGTTACGCGGTCATTTCTTACCAGACGGCCTATTTGAAATGTCATTATCCCCGCGAGTATATGGCGGCTCTGTTAAGCTCGGTACTTGACAACTCCGTAAAAGTAGCCGAGTATATTTCGGACTGCCGCGGAAACGGCATAAAGCTTCTTCCGCCCGACATTAATGAATCGGAAGACGGGTTTACTGTGTCCGGTGAGCATATAAGGTTCGGTCTTGCGGCTGTCAAGAACATCGGGCGGGCTTTCATCAAAGCTGTTTCGCTGGAACGCAGTCAAAGCGGCCCGTTTAATTCGCTCCACGATTTTTGCAACCGTATGTTTAGCCATGATTTGAATAAGCGTGCGATCGAAAGCCTGATTAAAGCCGGTGCTTTCGACAATACAAACGCTAAAAGGAGCCAGCTTCTTCAGGTTTTCCCTAAGATTATCGACAATGTCAGTCAGGACAAGCGCAGCAACCTGGAAGGCCAGATTGATCTTTTCGACAACTTCGGTGAAGCGCACAGCGAAATGCCGCTTCCCGATATATCGGAATTTTCGATACATGATTTGATGAACATGGAAAAAGAGGTGACCGGCCTTTATCTATCCGGTCACCCGATGGACGAGTACGGTAAAGTTGTTCAACATGCCGGAGCCAGCCAGATCGGCAAAATCAAATCCTCCTTTGAAGGCGAGAATTCCATCGGCGAATATGACGACGGCGATATCGTCACTATAGCCGGTGTCATCACTGCGATTAAAACGAAAATGACGAAAAATAACAGTCTGATGGCTTATATAACACTTGAGGACAGTACGGGCGATATCGAGATGCTGGTTTTTCAGCGCGTATTGGACGACTGGGGCGCAGGTCTCAAGGAAGGCCTTCCGATATTCGCAAGGGGAAAGGTTTCGGTACGTGACGAGAAGGAACCGCAGATGATATGCGACCTTATCCGCCCCATCAATGACCCTCCCCTGCCCGAAAAAAACAGAAGCCATTATCTACGCAAAGAACACAAGATTGCTAAAAGCAAAGCGGCAGGAGAAAAGACGGAGGAGACAAAATCCGCCACATTATATGTTAAGCTAAAAAACATATCATGCCCTGAATACGAACGGTTAAAGTTAATCTTGGTTATGTTTCCCGGGAAAGAAAACCTCATTTTATACTTCGAGGATACAAAAAAGCGGCTTGGTTCAACCTGCGTTATCCATCCTGCTTTGCTCAGCGAGCTGCGTGAAATGCTCGGAGATGAAAATGTTGTCGTAAAATGACTCTAATACCCATATTGTTCTTCACTTTAACAGAAACCCTGCTAATATCTAAAAGCCCGCGATTGTCTTACCGTATTGGAATGCCTTTTGCTGCGCTTCCTCATCGGGGTTCCAGAGGTTTTTCAACCCCTCGTCTATGACCTCCAGCCCCGCATCTGCCAGCATTGCCGACATGATGTTTACGCCCTCACCGCTCCAGCCATGACAGCCAAAGGCTGCGCCTTTCTTGTTTTTGAACCTTAGCTGTTTCATCATATGGATGAATCCGGCTACCGAATGCAGAATACTTCTTGAGTTGGTCGGCGAACCTACGACGACCGTTTTCGACTTGAAAACCTCCGTCATTACATCATTGATGTCGCTTTTTGTGATATTGAATACCTTTACGGTTACATCCGGATCAGCTGAGCGTATGCCCTCGGAAATTTGTTCCGCGAGGGTTTTGGTTCCATTCCACATGGTGTCATATACAACGGTGATTTGATTTTCTTTGTAATCATTAGCCCACAACGCATACTTTTCAACAATCTGCATGGGATTTGTACGCCAGATAACGCCGTGGCTCGTGGCAATAATATCGATCGGCAAATTGAGCGCTACGATTTCCTCAAGCTTTTTTCTCAGTATCTGGCTGAATGGCGTGAGGATATTGGCATAATACTTGATTGCCTCGTTCATCAAAGTGCACTGGTCCACCGTGTCGTTAAATAAGCTGTTTGTCGCAATATGCTGACCGAAAGCATCGTTGCTAAACAGGACATTGTCCCCTGTCAGATAGGCAGCCATGCTGTCGGGCCAGTGCAGCATCGGCATTTCAACGAATATCAACTCTTTGCCGTTTCCAAGGTCCAGCTTGTCACCCGTTTTGACGACGACAAAATTCCAATCCTGATGATACTGGCCTTTAAGCGACTTAACCGCGTTGGCGGTGCAATAAATCGGTGTATTCGGGATGTGCTTCATCAAACACGGCAGTGCCCCGCTGTGATCGACTTCACCATGGTTGGCGATAACAGCGTCAATGCGGTTAAGGTCAATTTCGCCGGCCAAATTCTCAACGAACTCCTCGTCAAACGGGGACCAAACCGTATCAATCAATACGGTCTTTTCTTCCTTGATCAAATAAGAATTATATGTTGAGCCGCTATTTGTTGAAAACTCGTCTCCATGAAACCGCCTGAGCTCCCAATCTACCTTACCTACCCAATATACATTGTTCACTATAGCTTTTTTCATCAAAGTCACACCTTTCTGTCCGATTTATTCAGCTATTTTTGTGCCTGCATATTATACCCGGCGAAACTAATATTACGCCTGGCCTTACATGCCAACACGTTGTTTATGTTGATGATAACTGTTTTCGCGATATTCATCCGTTGTATATACAACAGATCGGAAAAACATTGTCACTTTTCCTATATAATACCTGCTGAACAATTCAAAAACGCAACACCTGCAATGCTTTGACAGCGTTTTTGAATTGTTCAGGTGCAAGGTTTTTTGCTGTAAACGGCAAAACAGGCTTGTTTTGCCGTCAAAAAGAGCAGTTTTGCTCTTTTCGTATATACATTATCTCAGATGTTAGCCTCTGTCAACAAATGCCGCTTAAAAACGGACGGATCTTCGCATTTCCGGCCTTCAGACCATGATAAGAACCCCGGGAGCTCTGCTATCTCCCGGGGTTCTTATCATTAATCTGTCACATACGGCAGAAGTGCGATCTGCCTTGCTCTTTTTATGGATTCGGTAAGCTCACGCTGATGCATTGCACATGTACCCGTCGTTCTGCGAGGCAATATCTTGCTGCGTTCAGATATGAACCTTCGAAGCTTAGCTGTGTCTTTATAATCAATGCTTTGAGTCTTATCGACGCAAAACGCACATACTTTTCTGCGTTTGCGGCCGCGGCCTCTGTTGTCCCTGTCATTGTTAGCCAAGGTTATGACCTCCTGTTAAAATCAAAACGGCAGTTCCCCATCGTCATCCAGTTCGGTGAAATCCGATTCGATAATGGGGGTATTATTGCCGGAATAGTTACCGCCGGATGGGGCCGACAGTCCATCGTTTGCCTTTTTGCTGTCACCGAAGTAGATGTTGTCCGCCACCACCTCAGCGCTTTTGCGTTTTCCGCCGTCCTTATCGGTCCAGTCTCGAATTTGCAGACGTCCCGAGACCACAGCCATTTTGCCCCTAAAAAAGTATTTTGACACAAATTCCGCCGTATTCCGCCACGCAACTATGTCGATAAAATCAGTTTGCTTTTCTCCGCTCTCCCTGGACGCGAAATCTCTTTCCACAGCAATGGAAAAGCTGGCAACGGGAGTACCGGATTGCGTATGCCTCAATTCGGGATCTCTGGTCAGTCTACCCATAAGAACGATTTGATTTAGCATATCATTCCCTCCTAGTCTTTAATAACCGTTACGAGTGAACGCATGATGCCTTCGGTAATTCCGAGTACGCGATTTAATTCGGTAGGAAATTCTGGAGAGGAAGTAAACTTAACAAGAACATAATAACCTTCGGGCATGTCGTTAATCAGATAGGCAAGACGACGTTTTCCGATTTCCTCCATCTCGTTCAAGGTCCCGTTTGCTTCGATCAGCGTCTTGAACCTTTCGACAAGAGCTTTGATATCCTCTTCGCTTAATGTCGCGTCGATGATGTACATGAGCTCATAGTTGGCCTGCTTTTTTGCCATTTTTGCACCTCCTTCTGGACATATGGCCCGCCTTGAGACGGGCAAGGATGTTGAACAGCCTGAATATTCAAGCTTGTTCGATTATTTCGCCGCGCCACCCGCTTTAACCACACAGACTCGGTATTCATCGGATTATGACGGAAGTGACGCATGCGTGACAATTTATTATACACATTTATTTGATTTTGTCAAGTATTCGGGCGATTTTGAATGTTTTACATGTCTTGCATGTTTAATACGATAACATTGCCGTACTTCCTATGATTGTCTACATGAGGTGTGTATCACCACCGTTAACCCGATCTGTTTTCATATAGGTCTCTGAAAAACTTCCATTTCGGCAGCAGATACATAAGGGGCAGTCCCAGCAAATACATCACGCCCAGCTCGCTAAAAAAAACCTGTGACCCGATGACGGCGTACGCGCGCCAAAATGAATCCGGACTTACCGACCAGGCGATCACAGCTCCGACGACGGCACCGTTCATGATTACCGGCGGGAGGCAGGCAAGCCATTTAATTTTGATTTTCATGGTCAGCGCGGCGGCAGCTAAAGTAGCCAGCGAACCAAAAACAATATCTAAAACACCGTAGCCGCCAAGTAGATTGGCCAGCAGGCAGCCGATAAAGAGTCCGAAAACCGATTCAGGGAAGAAAAACGGCAATATGCACAATATCTCCGACACCCGAAATTGTAACGCACCGAAACCAATCGGCGCAAACAACATCGTCAATCCAAAATACAGTGCCGCAATCACTGCGGCTTTTGTGAGTTTTTTTGTTGAAAATGTATTCACACATTAACTCCATATCTATCCATTGTTCTTACAGAGAATACCGGCATCCGCAATAATTCTGCCTGTATATCCCATAATCCATGCATAACTTCACTGATTTTTTATACCCGTCTTTTTTCTTGAAATCCGAAGGCAAAAATTTAACACCGTATAGCCTCTCAAGCTGCCGGCCCGCTGTGTTGATCATATAAGCGCTCTTTAGCGGACTGATCGACAATGTTGTGCAAAAATAATCATAATTTCCCATTCCAGCCATTCTTGCCGTTTCCTCAAGCCTTTGCTCAATACAGGCCATGCAGCGCCTCCCGCCTTCCGGTTCATCCTGCATACCCTCCACCGCCGCTTCAAAAACGCCTTGCTGAAAGCTTCCTTCAATCAGTTTTACCTCTTTGCCACTCGCTGTCAGCGAAAGCAGCTTTTTTAACGCCTGTAGGCGTTTATCATATTCTTCAACCGGATATATGTTCGGGTTATAAAAAAATGCGGTAATGTCGAAGTACTCAGACAGGTATTCCAAAACATAGCTTGCGCAAGGCGCGCAGCAAATATGAAGCAAGAGCTTTTTTCGTTTTTCATCTCCCGCCAACGCGTAAAGTATGTCATCCAACTCTTTTTGGTAACTTTTGCTCATTGTGTTCCCCCGCCTTGTATTCACATTTTATATACGCATGAATCTACCGGATGATTTTAGCACATATCGGCAAATATTCAAATGGCCATCGCAAATACTTTACAATCTTCCCCTTGAAATAACAAGGTTAAAGATGTAGTATGGTTTTTAAAGTAGCGAAGCACGGAGCATTTTTAATACTCCGTATGTTTCTGTGCGTTTTTCTTTCTATTAACCCATCTGATATACCATTTATTATCACTTTCAAGAGAGGGAGCCGGTTTCGTGTTGGCATTATCCGAAATACTGCTGAAAAACAACGATTTTGAACAACTGATCACCCGCATAAACGGCGGCGGCTGTCCCGCCCTTTTCAGCGGTCTTGGGAGCATACACAAGGCTCACATGATAGCTGCGTTGCGCAGGATTACAGGCAAACCGGTTTTTGTCGTATGCGGAGACGAGCTTGAAGCGGACCGGATGAAAGAGGATCTTTCGGCTTTTACTCAAGACGAACCCCTTCGCTTCCCGGCAAGGGAGTTCACATTTTATATGGTCGAAAGTGTTTCGCGACAAACGGAGCAAGAAAGAATCCAAACCCTGTATGCGATGCTCAATAACAAAGCCGGAATTGTTGTGACTACAGCCGACGCGATCATGCAAAGAACCATGCCGAAGCAGGTTTTTAAAGATGCGGCCGTTAAAATCAGACTCGGGCAACGTGTTGATATGGGAGACGTCATTGCGCGACTTTTGAAATCCGGCTACAAACGAACAGAACAGGTGGAGGGAGCGGGTCAATTTGCCCGCAGAGGCGGAATTCTGGATTTCTTTTCACCTGCTTATGCGAACCCCGTCCGCTGCGAATTCTTCGGTGATGAAATCGACTCGGCCGGGCTCTTTAGTATTGAAGATCAACGCAAGGTTGAGAATATAAACGAAATTGAAATACTTCCGGTCGCAGAAAGTCTGGTAAGTCTATATGCCGGCGGTGAAATCGGCTTTGCGGAGGAGCTAAATGAGCTATATCAGAAGCTTTCCCGACGGAAAAACACTCCGCGCGCTTTGCTTGATAACCTGAAAACCGACATCACACATATTGAAAATCATCTGAGCTTTACGTCGGCCGATCGGTATATGGAACTCCTGTACGGTGAGTTTTCGACGGCTGTGGAATATATGCAGGATGAATCCGTCGTGGTTTTGTGCGAACCCGCCAGACTGTCTGAACGTGCAAAAAACTACACCTGGCAATTTTCGCAGGACATTGAGACGCTGTTGGAAAACGGTATGCTCGAGGGCAGCGGAGCAAAGTATATCAGGCCGTGGGACGAATGCTGCGAATATCTTAAAAGCTTTGCCGCTGTCATGATGGACAGCTTCCGTGGCAGCGTTTATCCGTTTGCGCCGCGTGCGCTGCTAAATATTACCGCAAAACAGCTCCCCTCCTACGGCGGAAGCCTTAACACGGCTGCGAGCGATATCGTTCATTACTTAAATGACGGCTACGTAATCGTCGCACTGTGCTCAGACCAGCGAAAGGCCGGGATCTTGAAAGAATATTTGGAAAGAACCGGTGTGCCTTCAGCTCTGGATTTCAATCTGACCGATCTGCCCGAGCCGGGGAGCTGCGTTATCTCAATCGGTTCTATTTCCGCCGGTATGGAGTATCCCACTCTGAAGCTTGCCGTAATCACCGAGGGTCACTTTGCTGCGGCCGCGGCTGCCCGCCCGGCAGTCAGAAAGAAACCTGTAAGAAACAGAGCTTTGCTCCAAAGCTATACCGATTTATCCGTTGGTGACCTCGTTGTTCATGAGCAACATGGTATCGGACGTTTTTTAGGTATTTTCAAGATTCCCGTTGACGGCGTTGAAAAGGATTATATCAAGATAGCTTATTCCGGAACCGACAGCCTGTACGTACCGGCAACTCAGCTTGACCTGGTTTCAAAATATATCGGGGGCGGCGAAGGCAGCCCCGTAAAGCTGAGCAGGCTCGGGGGCTCTGACTGGCAGAAAGCGAAATCTCGGGCAAAAGGTGCGGCCAGAGAGCTCGCCAAGGGCCTTATCCAGCTGTATGCCGAACGCAGCAAGCGTCCCGGACATGCGTTTTCGCCCGATACTTCCTGGCAGCAGGAGTTTGAAGACGGTTTCGAGTATAAAGAGACGCCGGATCAGCTGCGGGCAATATCTGAAATTAAAAAAGACATGGAAAAACCCTTGCCGATGGATAGGCTGCTTTGCGGAGATGTCGGATTCGGTAAAACCGAAGTTGCCTTGCGTGCTGTCATGAAATGTGTTATGGAAGGCAAGCAAGCTGCGATTTTGGTGCCGACGACTGTGCTTGCACAACAGCATTATGTCACAACCGTCAAGCGGTTTGCCAATTATCCTGTCAGAATCGAGGTGTTGAGCCGTTTCCGAAGCAGCGCGCAAATTAAGCAGTCGATCAAAAATATAAAAACCGGTAACTCGGATATCGTAATCGGTACCCATCGCTTACTTCAGAAGGATATCGTTTTTAAAGACCTCGGGCTTTTGATTGTCGACGAGGAACAGCGTTTCGGCGTATCGCATAAAGAAAGACTCAAGGAGCTCTCGCATCAGGTGGACGTTTTGACGCTCTCGGCCACGCCGATTCCAAGAACGCTGAACATGGCTCTTTCAGGTCTTCGCGATATGTCAACAATAGAGGAACCACCTTCAGGACGGCGCCCGGTACAGACTTATGTGCTCGAGCATAACTGGTCTGTGCTGTGTGATGCGATTAAGCGCGAAATATCACGGGGCGGACAGGTGTATTATCTGCACAATCGCATCGATACCATTGACAGGACCGTCTCCAGGTTGAAAACCATGCTGGAAGGGATTTCGATAGCGACAGCGCATGGCCAGATGAATGAGGATCTGTTGGGTTCTATCATGGAAAAGATGGCTTCGGGAGAAATTCAGGTTCTGGTCTGCACAACGATTATCGAAACAGGCATAGATATTCCGAATGTGAATACGCTTATCATAGAAGACGCGGACAAGTTGGGATTAGCTCAGCTGCATCAGATCAGAGGTCGGGTCGGAAGAAGCTCCCGCCACGCTTTTGCCTATTTCACGTTCCGGCAGGGCAAGGTTTTGAGCGAGGTTGCATCGAGAAGGTTGTCGACGATACGCGAATTTGCCGAATTTAACTCGGGCTTTAAGATCGCAATGCGCGATCTGGAGATCAGAGGTGCCGGTAACCTGCTGGGCGCCGAGCAATCCGGTCATATGCTCAGCGTCGGCTTCGATATGTATCTCAAGCTCCTGGAGGAAGCTGTTCTGGAAGAAAAGGGCGAAAAACCAAAGAAACGCACCGAATGCTCTGCCGATCTTTCGATTTCGGCAAATATCCCGGAGAGCTATATCGAATCACCCGAGCAAAGAATGGATCTGTACCGGCGCATCGCTTTGATTGAAAATGAAGAGGACGCTGACGATATAACGGACGAGTTGATTGACCGATTCGGCGATCCGCCCAAGAACGTTAATACCCTTATTCACGTTGCTTTGCTCAGAGGCGAGGCTGCCGAGGCCGGGATCCTGGAAATTACGCAAAAAGCGGGCAGGGTTCATTTCAGGCTCCGCGACTTCGATATGGCAAGGATAGTGACACTTTACAACACAGAGTTATTCAGGGGAAAAATCAAAATAGAGGCCGGTACCAATCCCTCGGTAAGCTTGAAGCTGTCCTCGAAAAATGTGATTGACGAGGCTGTATCCTTCGTTCGCTTTTACCGGAAAACAGCGTCAATAAACGGCGAAACCGAGAATCCGTCCAATCAATAAGCATGGAAAAGTAAGGAGACTTAAATGAAAAAAAACCTCAGGCTCATTTCAGTAATGACGGCACTTTCGCTTCTCTTTGCGATCGTTTCCGGCTGCGGAGCCGCAAAAAATCCGGACAATACGCCGCAAATATCTGTCAGCCCGTCTGCCTTGGTCACTGAAACCCCGGATCAAACTCCGACCGCATCACCTGAACCATCACCGGCTTTTTTGTCCGATACACTGATGATGACAGTCAGCGGCATGGCCGTTTACTGGGATGAAATGAAATACTGGATGTTTGACATTCTCCAGAACTCGGGTCTGGATATGACCGAATCTATAGACTGGTCTCAGACAGTCGAGGGCATTCCTATGCCCGATTATTTGATTTCAGAAGCCGTGAACGCTATATCCTTATTTCGGCTGGTCGAACTGAAATGCAGCGAGCTCGGCGTAGGGCTTAAAGATGAAGACCGTGCGAGCATGGACACGTTCCGCGAGGACTGCATTGCGCAGTTTCAAAGCGAGTCGGAATATGAAGCTTATCTTGATCAAAGCAATCTGACCCAGGAACTGCTGGAATATATGAACATGGTCGCTTTCCTTTACAATAATTTGTTTGTCGAGATGTACGGGGTGTACGGCGAAAAGCTGTCAAACGAAGACGCAGTCTCGTTCGGAAATGAAAACGGTTTTTTCAGGGCAAAGCACATATTGATCTCCGATTTGGATGAAGAAGGTAATGCGCTTAGCGAAGAAAATATTGCCGCCAACTACGACAAGCTCCTTGGACTGCTCGACCAACTAAACGCCTCCGATAATCCTGCTGCATTGTTTGACGAGCTCATGAACACATACAGCGAAGATCCAGGCCTTTTAGCCTACCCTAACGGCTACCAATATGTTTCCGGGATCATGGACCCCTCCTTTCAAAGCGCCGTCGAATCGCTTTCCGATTACGGCATCAGCGACATCGTGAAAATGCCGACCTACGGTTATACGATCATCATGCGGCTTCCTCTTAACCCAAACGAGCCCATCTTCGCCGACCAGAATGGCTCAACCCTTCGGTATATCGCTTCGGCGACCAGATTCCAGACTCAGCTTGACGCTTGGCTTCAGGAAATGGATATTCAATACGCGCCCGCATTTGAGCAGCTAAATCCGGAGGACTGGTTTTAACAGAAAGCAAACGATTTTACACATCAAAAAGAGGAAAAGAGACGAGTTTCCGTCCGCTTTCCTCTTTTCGTGTTTATACTCTTTTAACGTTAATTCTTACCGGCGGGCACGCGTTCGGGCGCGGCCGGAACGTCCTTACAAGTTCTCAGATAAGCAAACCAGTAGCCGCACCCGACGATGCCGCAGCCGCCTATAATATTTCCGAGCGTGACCGGAATCAGGTTTTTTATGAAAAAGCTGCCCCAGTTCAGGACTTCTGACTCGATCCCGAATTGAGATAGCGAAAATAATCCGGCGGGGATATAATACATGTTCGCTACGCTGTGCTCATAGCCGCTGAGAATGAACAGCATGATCGGCAGAAAAAGTCCGATGATCTTCCCGGATACGGTTTTCGCGCCGAAAGACATCCAGACTGCGATGCAAACCAGAAAATTACACAAAATGCCTTTAATCAGCGCGTCAAAAAACGGCATTGAAACCTTAGCGTTTGCTATCGCCACCGCCGAACTTGCCAGCTCGTTTCCAAACATTTTAAACACGCCGCCGTATACGGCAAAAAGAGCGATAATCAAAGAGCCGATAAAGTTTCCTATGTATACGAAAAACCAGTTTTTCAGCATCGCGCCTACCGATACCCTTTTTTCCAGCACGGAAATAATAATCAGGTTATTACCGGTGAACAGCTCGCTTCCGGCAACGAGAACCATGGCCAGGCCTGTCGGGAATATAAGACCGCTGACGAGCTTTGCCACAGATGCGGTTTTGATCGATACGGCGGCCGCCGTGGCGCCAACTCCGGCGATGGCGATAAACATGCCTGCGAATATGGCCAGCACGATCATTTTGGAAACAGCGTTTTTACACTTTGATTCACCGGTTGAAAGATAGTTTTTTGCGATTTCTGCGGGAGAATTCATCCAAAATTTCCTCCATTCTAAATGTGAACTTCGCCTTGTTTACTGATATTCTGACACATTCACAACGCCATGTCAAAGAGTTTTTTCTTTTTGAACAATTTCTCGCAATATTTCCCATGGTTTCCGTTTTTATTTTTACAATGCGCAGTTTCCCGGTGAATTTCCTGCGATACCAGGCGGTTTATGCTATAATGGATTAATAAACAGCATTCAGGAACAGGGGGGTTTATCATGGATACGCTGCAGCTGCAGCTTTTTCTTTCCGTATCACGGACCTTGAATTTTACGAAGACCGCCGGCGAGTTTTTCATGACGCAGCCCACTGTCAGCAACTACATCAAGTCTCTGGAAAACAGCCTGGGTGTAAAGCTGTTGAACCGGGACAGCCGCAGCGTTTCTTTGACTCCGGAAGGCCAGGAATTTCTGTCCTATGCGAACCGTCTTCTGCGGCTCCAGATGGATGCCGTTAACCGTCTGCGCAATATAGCTGAAGGTCGGCGCGGCTACATCCATATAGCCATGCTCTCGAGCGCGGCAGAGCTGTTCTCCGCCTGTCTGACCGAATTTTGTAAAACGCAGCCGGATGTTCAGGTCGATGTGGACATCAAGGAGGGTGCGGATATGATCAAGGCCGTCGGTCTGTGCGCGTATGACATCTATTTTATGAACCGATACATGATGCCCGATACCGACAGTCTTGAGAGTATTGTTACCGGGACCGATCAACTGCATTTGTTCGTGCACCGAGACATCGCAGATAAAATTGATATAAACGACTGGTCAACGCTCAGCGGATATCATTTTGTTTCCGTTCCCGAAACGGACTTTCTATTGGCAGGGCAAATTAAGCGCATATGTGAAAGCCGCGGCGTTGTTCCCGACATCATTAACTACTATAATCGCGCAGACACGCTCTTTCTAGCTGTTAATTCCGGGATCGGGATGGCAATTTTGCCGCCGAAGCTTACATACTTCTACAGCTTTCCGAATGTGGTATCCTTCCCGATTGCGGGCAGTGACGCGACTATCAGCTCGGTAGTCGCGTGGCACAAAAATAAAATTACACCGGATACCCGAAGGTTTTTGCAGCTCCGCGCGCTGACCGCACTTTAACCCGTGGAAAAACAATCGCATGCATGCGTCTTTTGTGATCGATTTGAAAACATTATCGCCTGATAAGGAATACTTTTTGACAAATGCCGCAATATTAATCTATAATTTATGGTGAAGAAATTGATTTTTATATAAGGAAAGGATCTAAGTTATGGCTTATACCAAGAGAAAAGTGATCATCACCGTCGCGCAGACGGGTAATTTTCAGGGCAAAGACGCTAACCCGAATCTGCCCGAGCAGCCTGGCGAGATTATATCTTCGGCATATGACTGTTATAACGCGGGTGCATCCATCGTCCATATTCATGCCCGCGACAAGCAGGGCAATTCCAGCAACGATCCGGATATCTTTGCCGAAATCAATTCGGGTGTCCGCGCCAAATGTCCTGTTATCATCCAGAATTCCACAGCTCCCGCGACCAAACCGGGCAGCGAAGCCGATGACGGTGTGCAGCTCTTGTACCAAATGAAGGATCCGTCCTGTCTCCCCGAAATGTGTTCACTGGATACTTCTTTGATTACCACCGTCTGGGGCGATCTGACGTTCATCTATATGTGGGTCCGCGAATGGCTGATTAAGCAGGCGAAACGTATGATGGAACTCGGCATCAAGCCTGAAATCGAGGTCTTCAACCCTTCCAGTGTCGAGGATGTCTTCAATTTCCTTGTGCCCGCCGGAGCCGTTGCCGATCCGGTTTCACTGACTTTTGTCATGGGTATGAACAAGGTCAGTCAGGGTGCTATTTCCTTCAGCCAACCAAATCTGGACTTCATGATCAGCCTTTTGCCAAAGGACCGTTTTGTCAACTGGTCTACAATGGCTATCGGTGCGCACCAGCTTCAGGGTGTGACCTACGGTTTGTTAAAGGGCGGAAACGTGCGCGTCGGTATGGAGGATAACATTTACTATTCCTACGGGCAGCTTGCCAAGAGCAATGCGCAGCTCGTGGAGCGCATGACCCGCATCATCCGCGAGCTCGAAATGGAAGTCGCCACGCCCGCGGAAGCCAGAGAGATACTCGGTATAAAGCCATTGAAATGAAAACGCCTTCGGTATAGGAAAATGGAGAGGGAATATGAAACTTGACAGCGTAAAGCACATCGGAATTATCGGCCTTGGTATGATCGGCGACAGCCTCTCGGTGCTCACCACAGGTCACGGTTACCGTACAACCTGCCTTGCTCGAAACCCCGACAGGATTCCCGTATATAAAGAAACATATGCGATGTACTTCAGACAGATGATCGAACAAGGGCTTATGCCGGAAAACCAGATGGAAATCTGCGAAAAATACCTGAAATATACGCTCGACATCTCCGATCTCAAGGATTGCGATATCATTTTCGAGTGCGTTTTCGAGGACATTGAGCTTAAATACAGCATCTACGCCAATATTGAGGCCAACTGCCCCAATGTAAAGGCGATCTGTTCGGTCAGCTCATCTTTTGTACCGGATGTCCTGTCGGCAAAAGCAACGAAGTACAAGGACCGTATTATTGTGACGCACCCATTTAATCCGGCGCATATGGTGCCCTTCTTTGAGCTCTGCGGCGGCACCGATACGGGCGAAGGGGTGCTGGAGTTTGCTAAGGAAGTGCTGGAATCCCTTGACCGCAAACCCGTTATTTTAAAAAAACCGGCGCCCGGCTTTATCGGAAACCGTCTTCAGTTCGCGCTTTGGCGCGAAGCCCTCAACCTGATTGAAAGCGGCATCTGCGACCCGAAGGACATCGATACCTGCTTGAATTTCAGCTTTTGCCCCCGCTATACGTCAATCGGGATATTCGAGCATTTCGACAATGGCGGACTGAATCTGAACATTACAACCTGCAACACCGTTTTCCCCACATTGAGCAATATGAGTAAAGCCCCTCCCGTCATAACAGACAGAATAGCAAGGGGCGACCTCGGAGCTAAGACCGGCGTAGGTTTCTACGATTGGCGCGAAACTGATATGGATGCTTACCGTGAACGCGTAAACGCGCCTTATTGGCGGTTCATCAACTGGGATCTGCCAAAAGAATAGGTATAGTCCGGGGAGAATGACTTTTCGATGAGAAAACGTAATCCCCCAGCTTCGGAGGTATAGATATGGTATATGACAACAACAAAGGCGGTCAGTACGCAAAATACTTTATTCAGGAGCTCAAAGAACCTGCCGATATGGGCACCCCGGAGTTCCGTGAATTATACAATAAGTTTGCCAAACGCGTTCTGTGGATGGACAGCGATGTTTGTCAGGGCGCTTTTCAGATGAACACCGCCTGGTACTTTTCCGTTCCGGAACGGGATCCGATTTTCACCGAGCATGTGCATGATTATGACGAATTGATCGGGTTTTACGGCAGCAATCCGGACGACCCCTATGACCTCGGCGGTGTTATCGAGTTTTCGGTTAACGGCGAAGCCAGAAGGCTCACGCGGTCCACGATGATTTTTCTCCCTGGCGGCGCATCCCATAACCCTATGCGGATTTTGGAGGTCAACCGCCCGATCTTTCATTTCTCCATCGTGACAAACAAGATATACGACGGAAACGCCACTTATAAATAAAGGAACCCCAGAACGGAGGCGGTTCATCTGTGTCTTTCCGTCGGACACGGATGGCCCGTCTCTTTGTGCATATGAAAGGAATGGTCATTACTTGCCTGAGTTTGTAACGCTTAATGAAGCTGTAAGCCGCATTCATGACAAAATGTCTTTGATTGTCGGCGGCTTCGGTTCCTATGGCAGCCCGGAGGAACTGCTTGAAGGTCTCGCTGCGCGGTATGAGGCCACAGGAAAACCTGAAAACCTAACGGCAATCTGCGGCATTACGCCCGGAGATAAGCTTGAAAGTCTGGAGCCCGGACACGGTTTCAATCTTGGCCTGAACAGGCTGAGAGCCGAGGGGTTGATTGACACCGTGCTGGTGGGTAACCTTACCGATGCCAGAGCCATTGCGAAGATGGTAGGAGATAATATAATCGCCGGCTATATCCCGCCAATGGGCGTCGTTGTCAACCTATTTCGCTCCATTGCCGGCGGCCGGCCCGGATTTATTACAAAAGTAGGACTCGGTACCTTTTGTGATCCGAGAAATGAGGGTTGCGCGGTCAATGAAAGAGCCCGAAAAATGGGATCTATAGTGGAGTTAATGGAGATTGACGGAGAAGAATACCTGTTTTACAAAGGTTTTAAGCCGGATGTCTGCTTTATCCGCGCAACATACGCCGACGAGGACGGCAACCTTTCGATGGATCATGAGGCGATGATCGGTGCAGAACTGGAGATTGCTGCCGCAACCCACAACAGCGGAGGTATTGTAATCGCACAGGTTGAGGACATTGTCAAAAAAGGCAGCATCCATCCAAAAAACGTCAGAATACACGGTAAGCTTGTCGATTATGTTGTCAAGGCATTAAACCCCGATAATCATCGCCAGTGCTATGCGCAACCCGGATACCGGCCGGAACTGACCGGCGAGATCAAAACCGTTTCCGGCGCCGTTAAGCCGTTAAAAATGAGCCTGCGGAAGGTTATCGCGCGAAGAGGCGCAATGGAGCTTAAGCCCGGCATCATTAATATCGGAAGCGGCATTCCGTCCGGAATCGGCAGCGTAGCAGCCGAAGAGGGTATCAGCGGGAGCATGACGATGTCCGTTGAATCCGGTCCTATCGGAGGAGCGGTCCAAGAAGGGCTTGCTTTCCCGGGTGTTGCCAACCCCGAAGCGATCTTCAGTCAAACGGACACTTTGGATATGTACGACGGCGGTCTGCTTGACATGGCTTTCCTCGGTGCAGCGGAAATCGACGAAAAAGGCAATGTTAATGTATCAAAATTCGCCGGTCGCTGCATCGGCGCAGGCGGATTCATCAACATCTCCCAAAATACGAAGAAGGTTTTCTTCATGGGCAGTTTTACGGCCGGAAAGCCGAATATTCAAATAACAAACGACGGTCTGAACATCATTACAGACGGCTCGGGCGCAAAATTTGTCAATAAGGTCCAGCAAATTACATTTTCAGGCGAGTACGCCATCAAAAGCGGTCAGAAGATCATGTACATCACCGAACGTGCGGTCTTCCGCCTGACGCCCGAAGGGCTGGTTCTGATCGAAATCGCTCCCGGCGTCGATCTGCAAAAGGACATTCTCAATAAGATGGAATTTGCACCGATCATTTCATCCGATCTCGGAACCATGGATCCCCGCTTGTTCAGGGAAGAAAGAATGGGCTTGGGGCTATAAAACACGAAACAAGTTTCGTGTCTACGAAACAAGTTTCGTGTCTGCGAAACAAGTTTCGCCTGTGAAAATACTTTTTTCGTAAGCAAGGTCTACGAACACGAAGGGACACAATCTTCTGATAAATGAAGATTGCGTCCCTTTGTTCATTGATTATTTTCGGATCAGGTAATCATCGTCAAGATTTTCGCTACCTGGCCTCTGGTCAGCACTCCGTTGGGATCCAGCGTACCGTCGCTGTTTCCGCTGATAACAGACTGCGCGACAAGCGATTTGACATACTTAAGCGCCCAAGACGGTACCTGCTCAGCGTCTTTAAAGCCGCTGAGCTCATTTTCCGGATAACCGCAGCGTTGTATTCTTCCGATAATGGTCATCGCCTGCGCTCTGGTCAGCGCCGAGGATGGATCAAAGGTAATGGCATCCCCACCGCCGTTTCCTTTCATGATACCAAGCGCGCAGATGGCTTTGACAGAAGAAAGCGCGTAGGACGATATGCTTGACGCGTCCGCAAAGGTCAACGCGGTATCCTGATACATCGAAAGGTCAGTGCCGAGCCACCTGGTGATGATGACGGCAAACTGCTCTCTGGTCATCGGTGCATCCGGCTGATAATATAAAACCTCACCGGATTGCATGCCGTTCACCATGCCCATTTCGTACATATAACCGACAAAGCTTCTGCTCCAGTGATTTTCCATGTCGGAGAAGACATTCTCGGATTGAGTACCCAACGTTACGGATTTGCTGGCGATATTGCCGCTCTTGTCCCAGTTTCTGAGTGTGACCTTATGGATTCCTTCCAAGACAAACGTATTTTCCTCCGATAAAGGCAGCTGTGCTGTCAGCTTACCGGTGCCGGCGCTGTAATTGAAGCTAAGCGGCTTATTGTCATACATGAGCTCAATTCTGGATGCCGGGGGATAATCGTTTACCGCGTCCTCAATAAATCCTGTAACGACCCCGCTGTCATCGACGGTCAGTTCAATTTCCGCCGGAACCAGATCAGGCTCCGGTGACGAGGATGCCATGATATGATCAAGCCAAATCGTACCCCGGCCGTTACCGCCGATCTCAATACCGGTAATATCCGCACCGCTTTCGGGAAGGGCCGCAACCATCAGCTGCCATCCGCTGAAATCGATTATCCCGATCTCAGTTTTAAAACCTCCTGTCGTCTCGAGCGACAACCGGTTAGAGGACCCATCGCCGTAAACCCATAGGCTGATGAAATTCATTTTCGATGCGACCGCAAACGGAGCTGATATAAACCCTGTGCCGTCAGACAGTGTATAGTCAATACGACCGCTTGTGTAACCAATTTTCACATAATCCTTGTTTGTTTCTTTTAACACCGATATGGCAGGGCTGCCGGTCAGGGGAATCATTTCTCCCTCAAAGCCTTCCAGCAACTCATTGTCCGTCTTGACCGTCACATTCACAGACAGCTGTGTATCTCCGGCTGTAACCGTGATTTTTCCGTCCCCTTCTTTAGCCGAGGCGGTAAATAATCCGTTTTGATCAATTGTGCCGATGTCTCCGAGTACGGACCAGGTAAAAGCGCTGTCCTGCGAAATCAGGTTCATGTGCCGATATACCGCGGCTGCAGTCAATTCTATTGTTTCGCCCCCTGTCAATCTCAACGAATCGACCTTTCTGCCGGTATTCTCGTTGTATAAACTGATGGACGAAGGTGTGTCCACAACCGTAACGGTAGCCTGCGCGTTAAGCCCGCCGGCCTGAACCTCGACAACTGCGTCTCCCGACGTCCCGCCCGCCGTAAATACCCCTTCTCCGGACATACTGCCGACACTCCCGGAAACGCTCCAGGACACGCTGCCGGTAATCGGAACCGCTTTGCTTGTTTCGTCGGACGCACCCGCCGTAAAGGAAAGCGATGATTTTGCCAAAACCAGCGCGTCAAATGGGTAAATGCCAAGATTTTGCATGGTTCCGGAACCCGCTCCCTTTGCTGCCAGCATAATATAGTTTGTGACCGAACGCTCCTCGCCGTTGCTGGGTCTGTTGATCTGAGACGTCATCTCAGTTCCTATATATAACGCATGCAGGTTTGTCGATCCTCCGCCGTCGAGCAGCAGTGCGTCAACACAACCAAGTTCGATCAGCCTTTGCCCGACTTCCTCGGTTGTAAAGCCCGAACTGTATCCGCTCTGGCGTCCGTCAATCGTGTACATCACAATCGTACCGTCGTCTTTGATACCGATCGCCGTTCTGGGATGCACCCCGCTCACGGCATTTGTTGCATTTAACGCCGAGTTCGAGACAATCTTGATATAGGAACCTATCGCTTCTTTTGCTTCGTCCCACTTGCTGTCTGAACTGACTTCGATTTTAATCGTGTCTCCGACAGTCATGTGATCAATGCCGTACTGCCGCCAGGCGTCGGCTTTCTCAGACAAGGAAAGCACATATTTTCCCTGCGGAAGGTCAATCGCGGCAGATGATTCAATTATCTGCTCGACCTTCAGCGTCAACGAGCAGTTCATTGTCAATTTCGGCAGGGTCCCATCGTCCTCGGGTACGACACTTAGTACGATATCCCTGCCCGGCGAAGTGTTTTTGGTTGTGTAGGAAAACTCGTCGTTAAACAGAAAATATTCTCCGTCCAAGCGCATTTTATTGATTCCGCCAAGCTTGTATGTCTCCGACCCGATATTGACTTTCATGTTCAGTTCCGGCTTATCGATAAACGCCGTGCCATTCTCTCTAAACCCTATGGCGAAATGTCCCGCATCAGAGCTTCGTAATATCCCGTCTGATACAACAATTCCGATCGGTTGATAATTGGCCAAATCATAATAATCGCCGTTGATTCCACCGACAACATGGAGTCCTTTGCTTTCCAGCAAAGATGCCATCGTGTTAAAATTGCCGTAATTGCATATCTTCGAACCGTAGACCACGACAGGTGTTACCGTTTCATTCGGCGTATAAGTGAAATAATTCTCCGTTTGTCTAGCGTGGGTGTAAAAAACACCGCGGGCCAGCTTGGTCCCTTGGGCAATCGGGGTTGATGCAAACCTGAGCTCCTCTCCGAGCGCAAATGCCGCAGTTCCCGAAAGGATAACCAAAAACAGCAAAAAAGCTAATATTCTCTTCCATAATGTATGTGTCATCGTATGTACCTGCCAAAACTGTAATTTTCCGCTTATAGCGATGCTGACTGCGAAATGGTTGCGCCGTATTCCAGAATACGATCCAATTGTGCCGTATTCCAGAATACGGTCCAATTGGTTTTCTTAATCATAACAGATTTTGTGCTTAAGGTATATGACTCATATGAATGTAAATTGTTCCAGCATAATGGCTCTCATGCCTTTGCTCCCTGTTTGCTTACTTTTTCTTTGTATCCACATGTTTAATTTTACGCCATAATACCCCGCCCGCTTTCGCATTCACCGAAAACAGCCGGGGTATTAAACAGCAACGGTAAAATATAATGTCAATAACTTATTTACCGCCGCCCCAGTTCATACCGGCGCTTGATACGGCTACGCCACATGGGTCAACAATGCAAGCTCCGCCATCCAATGCGATTACCGTTCCGGTCATAAACGAGGAATCGTCGCTTGCTAAAAATACAACCGCCCCTGAAACCTCGTCCGGGTTCGCCGGCCGTTTAAGCGGGATAAACCTGGTCAGCGTGTTTAATGCGCCGGTGATATCCGTGTTGAGCGCTTCGGCAAGCGGCGCCATCGAGTTTTCAAGCATCTCGGTCCTGATCGGACCGGGGCATACAATGTTTGCCCGGATGTTCGCATAACCATAGTCCAGAGCCGCAGATTGCGTCAAGCCTATCAGACCTGATTTAGAAGCGATATAAGCGGGCATGGCCGGAATACAGCGCAAAGCGGCCAGAGATGCGACATTAATGATCGAACCGCCGCCGTTTTTAATCATATCGGGAATCGCAGCTTTCATCAGCATAAAAGGTCCAGTCAGATTAATATCGATGACTTTCTGCCACTGTTTAATGTCCAGCTCCACAATGGAGCCCGAAGGATCAATACCAGCATTATTGACCAGCACATCGATCCTTCCGCCGAATTCGATCGTCGCGTTAACCATAGCCTGAGCTTGTTCATATTCTGACACATCACCTTGAAAAACCAAAACCGATCCCTTTGGCAGCCCTTCCGATACCTTTTCCAAGGGCTCCTTGCGCCGCCCGGTAATGACGACCTTAGCGCCTTCCTCTACAAACCGCTTGGCAAAATCGGCACCCAGTCCGGTTCCGCCTCCCGTAATCAGGGCGGTTTTCCCTTTTAAACGACCATCCATATTCAAAAGCCTCCTGAATTTAGTATTATCTGTTTTATTATAACGCATTATTTTGTTTATGCATATGTTTTCTTGAATTATTTGTGCCGTGCAATTATTGTTCACTATTGTGGTTTACATAACATTGTCCTTTCTTGCAGCGACTAATACTGTTCTTCATTTTAAACGGAGAACAGTATAATAAACGAGGAATAAAGCGAAACCCACCGAAAACGGTGGGTTTCGCTGCAAAAGAGAGGATTAGTGTAGGCTAATCAAAAGACGAGGCATCCATTAATGTGACGGGAACCGAGTAATACTGGTTTACCCTGAAGACGTCCAGAATGATGGTATCATCTACGCTCAAGCTGTTTTGGATAGCAAACAGCGCATCTTGATTATCGATCTTAACTCCGTTGGCCGCAACAATGATATCACCCGGTAAAAGGCCCTGATCATATGCGTCACTGTTTTCGTATAAGCTGACGATCAATACACCGGTCGGTACTCTGTAAAACACCGACGCTACTGCCGGGATATCCTCCACGATTATGCCCAAAGAGGGGCGCCCCTTAACATAGCCGTGAGCCATCAGTTCTTCAATAATAGGTTTGGCTTCCTTCATTGGAATCGCAAATCCCATACCCTCAATTGTATTATTAACCGAAACGATTTTCATATTCGTAATGCCGATAACCTGTCCAAAACGGTTGATCAATGCGCCGCCTGAATTTCCTTCATTGATGTCGGCATTTGTTTGAATCAGCGTCATATAATACCCATTGAAGCTCATGTTCCGATTAACTGCTGATATAATCCCATCGGTCATGGATAAAGTCTTGTTTAGCGGGTTTCCGATCGCAAGAACACTGTCCCCGATCTCGGCATAGTCGGAATTGCCGAATTCAGCGGGTTTCAGCCTTGTCGCGTTAATCTTCAACACCGCAAGATCACTGACATTGTCCTGACCGACCACAGCAGCCTGATACTCTTCTCCCTCACTGGTGAAGACCACAATATTAACGCTGCTTTCAATTAAATGATTGTTTGTGATGATGTAACCGTCGGAGCTCATAATCACACCTGAGCCCGCTTTCTGGCTGTCTTTATCGGCTACATAAACGGAAACCATTGAATCAATGCACTTTTTATAGACTTTCTGATAACTCAACATCATTCCGTCGGCCGGTATTCCCGCCAGTTCAAAAGCATTTCCATTCCAGTAATGGGTTCCGGGAGAAGGATCTGTCCCGGTTCCGCCGCTATCGACAATCCCGTCAAAATCGGTCTGAACCGGCCTTGTCTCGTCCGCCAAATCATCTTCCAAATATCTCTGCTTGATCATAATATGGATCGAGCCGTTTTCACGTGTGATCTCGAAATCATATTTCAGAACCAACCGGACAAGCATCGTCAAAAAGAGAACGACTACAAGCCCCATAACGAACAAAAGAATCGACCTGAACGGTTTAATCCGCTCACCGTCGGGATTCTGATAATCATGGGGAGGAAATGCCGGCAGAGCGGACGACGCTTTTATCCGATATGAATGGGTTTGTTCCGTCTCCGCCGGCATGGAAAAAGCTGTGTCAAAATAGCCTTCCACGTAATATTGTTGCGGTTTTTCACTTTCCGTTTCGTTTCTGTCGACTATCTCGTTGTTCTCTTCCGACATTGTGAAAAAACCTCCCGAAGCCAAAATAATTATAGCACCTTCAATAAAGTATATGTGAATACATTGTTAACATAATGTAAATCATACCGGCTCAAGGTTCTGCATTTCTTTGCCGTTTTTCGGCGACTTTACCTTCCTTTAGCTGCAATGTGAAGATAAACTCGGTTTGTCCGTCATGACTTTTGATGTAAATATCTTCGCCATAGCTCGATATGATCGTTTTAACGATATACAAGCCCAAGCCAATTCCATCGCGGTTCAGACTTCTTGATTTATCAGATTTATGAAACCGCTCGAAGATATGGGGAAGATCCTGCTCGGAAATGGTTTCGCCCGTGTTCCTGACCGAAACATAAGCCTTCTCCCCCGTTTTCCAGATGCTTATCTTCACCGTCGAGCCGGTATATGAAAATTTAACGGCATTATCCAGAATATTGTACAGCACCTGCGTGATTGCGTCCGGCTCTCCCCTGACCATAACGGCTTCTTCGGGTATCATGACTTCCATATCCAATCCCTTATCGTTGATCTTTCCTTCAAGTGTAAGGATTGTCTGCCTTGCAATTTCCGTCAGGTCAAAACCGGACGAGGCAAGAATTTTCGGGTCAATGTTTTGGATGCGCGTAATTTCGAGCATCCTGCCCACAAGCCTGGACAGCCTTTTTGTTTCTCCCGCGATGATCTGCAGATACTGGTTTTGCCGCTCCGCTGAAATCGTACCGTCTAAAATGCCGTCAGCAAAGCCGGAAATTGTCGTCATCGGCGTTTTTAGTTCATGAGATATGTTTGCGATAAATTCCCTGCGCTGCATTTCCGATTTTTCAATAGAATCCGCCATCAGATTAAACGACTCGATAAGCTCTCCCATTTCATCCTTACGCTGTGTTTTTATTCTGGACTTGAAGTTTCCTTTGGCGAAATTGCCGGATACCTCCGCCATCTCACGAAGCGGAGCTACCTGCCTGTTGGTCAAAACCAACGAAACGATAAGTGCAAGAAAAAGCACAACGGAAGCAACGGCAAAAAACATTGAGGCAAAAGGCCGCCACATATCGACCATTTCATGAGATCCGACGGAAACCAGCACATAACCTATGGTTACGTCAGACGAATAAGGGGATTTAATTGCTGCACCGGTTGTATATTGCGGTACAGTAAAAAACCCGGCAAGATCGGTTACCGAATCATATCTGCCTGTATGATCAATGCTGTTGAGTACGCTCGCAGGAATGGCCTTACCCATCTGTGGAAACAGCATGCTTTCATCAGAGAGGGAGCGAACAACGCCTTCCTGATCGCATATGGTGATGTGCGTCCCGGAGGTCTGAGCGATTGATGTAATCATCACCCGCAAATCCCAGTCAGACAGCTCCGCTTCCGTTGCTTTCGCAGTCGCTGTAATTGAGACAATCGAAGCTGTGGCTCTTAAAGTATCTTTCTTATCCGAGAGCACCATGTTATAGCTAAGAGAGGCGAACGCGACACAGAATATCGTCAGGCTCAAAAGCACAATTCCTGCCATAACAAGGAAATTGCGCATAAATAAACTCTTCATCTTTTAACCTTCCAAGCCGCTGTCAAAAGCGAGTGGGTTTTGGCAGCGGTTTTTGCGGATTATGACATGTCCGGATGCATAAGCTCAAACTTGTAGCCGACCCCCCAAACGGTTTTCAGTGACCAGCTGGGACTTACATTCTCCAATTTCTCGCGCAGACGCTTTATGTGTACATCCACGGTCCTGGAATCGCCGAAATAGTCAAACCCCCATACCTCGTCAAGAAGCTGGTTTCTCGTGTAAACCCGGTTCGGGGATGAAGCAAGATGAAACAACAGCTCGAGCTCCTTCGGAGGGGCGTCAACCTTCCTGCCGTCAACAACGAGCTCATAGGATTCCATGTTAATCACAAGCTTATCAAAGGTAAGTTTTTTTCCTTCCGGTTCCTGGGCATGTCCGTACCGGCGTAAAACCGCATGTACTCTCGCCAACAGTTCCTTAACTTCAAAAGGCTTGACAATATAGTCGTCAGCGCCCATTTCAAGCCCGGTCACCTTGTCAAAGGTTTCACCTTTTGCAGTCAGCATAATGATCGGTACCTTCGATGTTTTTCTGATTGCCCTGCATACCTCCCATCCGTCCAAGATCGGAAGCATGATATCCAATAGCACAAGGTCGGGTTCATAAACCTTCGCCTCTGCGATGCCTGTCGCCCCGTCGTCGGCGATTCTGACTTGAAATCCGTCTTTTTCCAGATAGAGCCTTAACAACTCTGCTATATTGTTATCGTCTTCAATGACCAATGCTTTCATGATCTTCGCCGCACCCTCCCCGCTTTTTCCCGTTTTCAACGGTCAAATGTTTTTGAATATATTCTATAAGCATTATAACCCCATATCAATATGTTAGGTGAACAATTTGTAAAAACTCCCCCGGCAAACGCCGTGTCAAGAAAAACGTCCCGATGACAAGCGATAACACAATCGCCCATGCAGGGCGCACAACAAAGG